>JAAZME010000249.1 GCA_012798975.1 Gallicola sp. | reverse complement strand
TGGTCCAAATCATGTTAAACAGCACAAATAACTATCTAAAAGGGATGTATATAAAAAAAACGGAATCTTATTATCGGAGGGACCTGTATCAGGGGATATTAAAACAGCCCCTTCGAAAATATTATCAGGAGCCGGAGGGAAGATACTTGTCTCTTCTGACAAATAATACAGAAGATGTGGTGGATTCTTATATAGCAGGGATTTATGATATAGTGCAGATGGTGTCTGCCGTTCTTTTTGCCCTAGTGTCGCTGATATATATTGATATTCGAATGATAGTCCTCTCGCTGGGAGTGGGAATATTATATCTTCTTATTTCAGGGAAATTGGGAGAAAAACTATCAGGCTATAAAAACAGTTATTATGATGAAATAGGCAAAAATGTGATAAAGATAAAAGAGCTGCTATCTGCCTTTGAAATTATTCGAAATAATAAACTAGAATCTTTTGCCGACCATTCTTTTAATCAATCGAAAGAGGAGCTGCTTGAGAAAAAGAGGGTTTTTTCGGTTAAAATATCAAATATCAATTCTTATAATCTTATTTTGGGAGAAGGGCTTATTATTGCAATTATATCTATTGTTTCGATTCTTGTGATAAGAGATGAAATTAGAATAGGAGAATTGGTAGCGATAGCCCAGCTGATGTCGTCTTTGATTAATCCAATCGGCGGACTGAACGAAATAATAAACGAGCGGAACTCTTCAAAAGAACTTTTATAGGAGCAGTTGGCCTTTATAGAATCGAAGAAGGTTTCGAAAGGAATCGCTGAAATTAAAGAATTTCAAAAAGAAATTGTATTGGAAAACCTTGAATTTTCATTTCAGGATAAGAAAATTCTAAAAGGCGCTAATATGTGTTTTCAAAAAGGGAAAAAGTATGCCATAACTGGCGAAAGCGGAGCTGGGAAAAGTACAATCTGCAAATTGATTCTAAATTATTTCGATCATTATAAAGGCAAACTTAAGATAGATGGAAAAGAATACAAGGATTTGTCGGAAGACGCTCTTAGTATGGTAATCTCCTCAATTCATCAGGATATTTTTTTGTTTGACGGTACTATTAGAGAGAACATCACTTTATTTAAAGAAATCGATGAAGAAAAGATCCAGGAGGTGCTGCGATGCTCGGGGCTGTATCAGGTCATGCAGGATAAGCGGCTTGGACTAGACGATTATATCTTTGAATGCGGACATAATTTATCCGGAGGAGAAAAACAGCGGATAGCTATTGCTAGAATGCTGATGAGGGAAAGTCCGATACTTATTTTAGATGAAGCGACCTCTTCCTTGGACAGAGGCACCTCAAAAGAAATTTTAAAACAGATCCTGCAGCTGAAAGACAAGACCTGTATCTGTATTACCCATAAGCTGAGTCAGGAAGACAAGAGCCTCTATGATGAAATAGTAGAAATAAAAGAGGGAAAGATCGAAAAAATAGCAAAAACCAATAGCAGCATAACGGCATAAGAATCGAGAGCAGGTATCTTGGCTCTTTTAATTCCCAAAGGATCTCTCATCTTGCATTGGGTAGGTAAAAATGATAATCTAATAATTAGATATCTAAAATAAGAAAGGTGGACAACACATGAGTATAAAAAACTTGGCAGTCAATACGATTCGTATTTTATCCGCTGAAGGTGTTCAAAAAGCGAACTCCGGTCATCCGGGACTACCTTTAGGGGCTGCGCCAATGGCTTTTTCGTTATGGAATGATTGTATGAATCATAATCCGGAAAATCCAAACTGGATCAACAGAGACCGCTTTATATTATCGGCAGGTCATGGATCCATGCTGCTGTATTCTTTGCTTCATATTTTCGGATACGGTGTTACAAAAGAAGATCTTCAAAGCTTCAGACAATGGGGCAGCAATACGCCAGGTCATCCTGAATACGGAGACACTGTGGGAGTAGAAGCAACTACAGGTCCTTTAGGACAAGGGTTTGCAATGGGAGTCGGTATGGCACTTGCCGAATCGAATCTTGCAGCACGTTTTAACAAAGATAATTTTAATATCATCGACCATTATACTTATGTTTTATCCAGCGACGGATGTATGATGGAAGGCATCACAAACGAGGCAGCTTCTTTTGCCGGCTCTATGGGACTTGAAAAGCTGATCGTTTTATACGATTCCAATAATATCAGTATTGAAGGAAGAACAGACAATACATTCTCTGAAGATGTATTAAAAAGATATGATGCATTGGGATGGAGTACATTTTTCGTAGAAGATGGAAATGATTTAGAAAAAATAGCTTCTACAATAGAGGAAGCTAAAAAAACAGACAAGCCTTCTATCATTGAGATTAAAACAAAGATCGGCTATGGATCTGTACTAGAAGATTCCGAGAAGTCTCATGGAGCACCTCTTGGAGAAGAAAATGTGGTAAAACTAAAAGAAAAATTCCAATGGGAATATGAAGAAGAGTTCTATGTTCCAGAGGAAGTAAGATCTTTAGTGGAAGAATCTAAAAATAGATCAAAGAAGTTAAACGAAGAATGGGATGCCCTTTATTCTGAATATCAAAAAGCCTTTCCTGAATTAGGGGAAGAATTAGAAAATTCGTTAAATGGCGAGATACCAGAAGAGTATTTAGACAGCGACGAATTCTATGAGTTTGAAAAAGACGATGCAACAAGATCTCATTCTGGCGTTGTTTTAAACAAACTAGCTGAAAAGATGACAAACTTAATCGGCGGATCTGCTGACTTGGCGCCATCAAACAAGTCGAATATGAAAAATACTTCCAATTATTCAAAGGATAATCGGGAAGGTAGAAATATTCAGTTTGGTGTTCGGGAATTGGCGATGACAGCTATTACAAACGGTATTGCTCTTCATGGAGGATTTGTTCCATACTGCTCAACTTTCTTTGTCTTTGCAGATTATATGAAACCGCCGATGAGACTTGCTTCTATTATGAAGTTAAGACTTCTTTATGTGTTAACTCACGATAGTATCGGTGTAGGAGAAGACGGACCGACTCATGAGCCGATCGAACAGCTTGCGATGTTAAGATCCACTCCTAACATGACTCTTTTCAGACCTTGCGATGCTAAGGAAACAGCAGCTGCCTACAGCTATGGACTACGACATAAAACAGGTCCTACTGCGATTGCCTTAACAAGACAAAAACTTGAAAATCTTAAAGAAACAGGGAAAGACGCTTTAAAAGGAGCTTATGTACTTCGAGATTTCGGCGAGAAAATGGATATTATCTTAATGGCATCCGGATCAGAAGTTTCTTTGATCTACAAAGCAGCTGAAAAGCTGGAGCAGCAGGGATATGGTGTCCGTGTAGTTTCTATGCCGAGTATGGATGTCTTTGAAGAACAAGATGAAGAATATAAAGAAAGAGTACTTCCAAAAGAAGTGAGAAAGAGAATATCTGTAGAAGCAGGATCTACTTTCGGATGGGAACGATATGTAGGTCTTGACGGCAATGCAATCGGAATCGATCATTTCGGTGCTTCTGCTCCTGCAGCGACACTTTTTGAAGAGTTCGGTTTTACCGTTGAGCGCGTTCTAGAAGATGCATTATCTCTCTTAAGCGAATAATGTGCGGCAGATTTTATTTCGATCCGGAAGATCTAAGAGAATCCTGGGATGTTCTAAATCCCGTTAAGAAAAAAGAATATTCTCCCGGTATGGATATTTATTATCGAGAGAAAGGTTCTGGTTTTCAAAAGGACTTGTGGGGAATTCGGGTAGATTTTCTAAATCGACCGATTATCAACAGCCGAATCGACAAGCTATATCCTTCCGGTTTCTTTTTAGAAGATTATAAAGAGCGGCGCTGTATCATTCCAGCTTCCTTCTTTTTCGAATGGAAAAAAAGCGGTAAAGCGAATACCCGATACGAAATCGGAATACAAGAAGAATCATATTTTTATTTAGGCGGATTATACCGTTATAACGAAGAAGGAAAAAAAGAGATTTCGATTTTAACGTTAGATTCTTTCGGAGAAATGGGGAGCATTCATCACAGAATGCCGGTAGTTTTAAACCCGGAGGAAGGAGATTTCTTTTTAGAAGAAAATCATGAAAATCTTTATCAAAAACTTATAGAGAAAAAACCAGATTTCTTCTTTCGCCAAAAAGACCCAGAACAATTAAACTTTCTATAAAACCAAAAGACAATTCCGAAGGGGATTGTCTTTTGTGTTTTATAAATTAATATTATATTCTTTTCTTCTAAAAAAGCTTAAGCTTTTGGTTATGGTTTTTCGTTGCTTATACGGTATACGAAAGGTCTCAGTTTCCAGCTCTGGGGGAGGATGAAGGGCGTTGCGATTCGACCTCATATCCTCCCCCAGACCCCCTCCTTTTACACCCCCAACGCTTAGAAGCAGGGGAGCGTCTAACGACGCCTTTTTATATGCGAAGAAAATGCTCTGCATTTTCTACCATCCCTACTCGCTAGTCCCTATCACCTACGCCCTTTCTTCTCCTAGCCACCGTAGGTGTGCCGCCTAGTGCCTAGGTGCCAAAGGCATCCTGCCTGGGTTGCAAAGCAATCCCGCCTATCTCTTCCTCTTTTCAATCAATATTTCGTCTTCCAGGTTCTAGGCATAAAGAGTACTAGTATGGGGATGATTTCAAGTCTTCCTATAATCATAGCCATCGTTAAAAAGATTTTGCTTAAAGGACTGAAGAAAGAATAGGTTCCGTCGAGGCCCACGATTTCTACACCGGGAGCGTTTGTATTTAAGGTAGCGGATACTGCATTAAAAGCGGTGGTGCTGTCTACGTTATCGAGAGAGACAAAAAACAGGAGGGTGATAAAAGTTATAACATAAATAAAGAAGTAGACGAGAGCGCTTTTTATAATATTGTCTGGAACCCGTCTGGCGTCTTCTGTTATCGTTAAAACTCTTCTTGGGCTGATAGATTGTTTGATTTCGTTAAGTCCTGCTTTAATAAGGATAATAATCCTGGATACTTTAAGACCTCCTCCAGTCGACCCGGCACAGGATCCGATGAAGATAAGGATATTTAAAACAAAATGAGAAAATTCCGGCCAAGCAGTGAAATCGGTGTTGGCAAATCCGGTGGTAGACATAAGCGACGTTACGGTAAAAAATACGTGCCGAAACATTTCGGAAAAGGACTGATACATATCTTTTACATTAAAAGAAATTAGTAAAACCGCCGCAATAAGAATCATAAAATAGGCTTTTAGTTCCTCGCTTCGAAAGGCTTCTTTTCCCCGGCCGATCAAAATTAAATAATATATATAAAAATTAATGCTGAAGGCATACATAAATATTGCCAAGATATAATCGATAAGAGGATTGTTGAATTCGGCAATACTCAGTGCTTTATTGCTGAATCCTCCTGTTCCTGCAGTTCCAAAAGCGTGAATCATAGAATCGTATGGATCCATTCCAGCGAAGATCAAGATAATTATCAGTGCTATCGTCATTGTTATGTAGATTTTATATAGGATTTTAGCGGTGATATCTGCTTTAGATACAAGTTTGCCGAAAGAGGGGCCGGGCATTTCAGCTTTCATTACATAAACGGTTCCATCTACTTTTTTTGGAAACACAGCTAAAGCGAAAACGAGGATTCCCATTCCTCCTATAAAGTGGGTAAAGCTTCTCCAAAACATCATCGATTTCGATAAATATTCTCCTGCCGGCAGGACACTTGCCCCGGTTGTAGTAAAACCGGATGCGATTTCGAAAAAAGCATCGATGAAGTCCGGGATCTGTCCATTGATTAAAAGAGGCAGACAGCCGAATAATGACATTAATATCCAGGTTAGAGTAACAGCGACGAAACCTTCTTTTACGCCAAAATGCATATGGGCAAGGTCGATGGTGCTGGATAAAAAGCCTATCGCTAGAAGTATTGCGATTACGACAAGTATGGAGAAGATATTTAATAAACTTTCTCTATAAACAAGGGCCACAATAAGCGGCGCTGCCATGAAAAGTGCTTCTAAAGTCAAGATCCTTCCCAACATACTTAGGATTAAACGATAATTCATATTCTCACCTATTTCACAAGAAGGTCGTCTAATTCGTCAATGTTGTTATGAGTCGTGACAATAACAACACGATCTCCTGCCAATATTGAATCTTTACCGCTTGGGAAGAGTAGTTCGCCGTCTCTAAAGATAAAGGCTACCATAGTGTTGTCTAAGAGTTCCAACTCCATTAAAGGGATACCGATTCCCTTTGAATGTTCGTTGGCTATGAATTCTAAAGCTTCGACTTTGTGATCGGCTAATGTATGAAGGTTTTCTATAGCAGTATCCCCAGTAGCATTTAAGGAGCGGACAAAACGGACGATTTTATCGGCTATGATTCTTTGAGGAGTGATAATAGTATCCAGTTCTGTATGACCGATAAGCTTCAACATGGAAGTACGATTTACCTTGGCGATGGATTTTCTTACATTTCTGTATTTTGAAAAAATAGAAATAATAATATTTTCTTCATCAATTCCTGTTAAAGCGATGCAGCTGTCATAAGCTGAAATTCCTTCGCTGTCTAAAATATCCTGATCTGTTCCATCGGCATGTATTACGGAAATATCCGGGAACGTTTCAGAAAGGAATTCTGTTGTTTCTGGTTTTATCTCGATGAGTTTGATCTCCATCTTTTTGTTTGTCAATTCTCGGAGGAGATAGTATCCCATTTTTCCGCCGCCGATAATCAAAGTAGAATCGATGGGGGAGTTGAATTCTTTGAAATTTCGATAAAATTTATTCAGGTCATCGTGGCTTCCTGTCA
This sequence comes from Gallicola sp., assembly GCA_012798975.1. Lineage (GTDB taxonomy): Bacteria > Bacillota > Clostridia > Tissierellales > Peptoniphilaceae > JBQKLI01. Next base: position 2,333 of record JAAZME010000249.1, on the reverse strand, counting down.
GATGAACAATATCCCCTTCCAATATACGTGTGGCGCCTTTCGGTATGAAAGCTTCACCATCTCTTTCTACAATACATATCAAGAGCTTTCCATCGAAAGACTCGTCGAATTCTTTTAATGTCACATCCTTTAAGAAGGTATTTTCTTCGATAAGGACGGATACCATATGGACTTTTTCTTCTGCAAAGGTTTCAACACCTATAGCTGTAGGGAACTGAAGAATCTGGGAGATTTTCTTTGCTGCTTCTTCTTCGGGGTTGATCATGGCAGTAATTCCCAGACGGCTCTTTATAAAATCCACACTATTTCGATATTCCGGATTTCGAACCCGGGCGATAATGTGCTTTACTCCTAGTTCCTTTGCCACAATACAAGAGACCATATTCAGTTCGTCAGAGGTGGTAACTGCAAGAAAGATATCTGCATCTTCCACAGTTGCCTCCTTTTGAATATTTACATCGGCGCCGTTTCCGACAACGGCTTGGATATCGTATTGTGAAAAAAGCATCTCGACAACATTCGGATCGATATCGATTAAAACGATATCGCAATATTCTTCTAATTCTCTGCAGATGGCATTGCCTACTTTTCCGCCGCCAACAATTACAATTTTCATAATTCCTCCAATTTAGTCATTCATCCTATCATAGCAGATTTATAATGAAACGGTTTGTTTTGTATTAAGTTCGTTTTTTCCATGTACTCGGCATAAACAGTACAAGGATCGGTATAATTTCCAGACGGCCTACGATCATCGCTATCGTCAGCATGATTTTAACGAAAGGTCTGTAAAAAGCAAAATTTCCCGTAGGACCTACTGCAGACATTCCTGGCCCGATATTGTTTAAGGTTGCTGCAACAGAGCTGAAGGCCGTCAGGAAATTATTGGCATCAAAGGAAACTGCCAAAAGAAACGTTGCAAAGACCAGCATATAGATAAAGAAATAGTTTTGGGTGCTGCGAATGATATTTCCCGGAAGTTTTTTTTCCGTTTCAGTAATCAGAAAAACTCTTCGAGGCTGGATGGCTTTTCGCACTTCGTTGATCGCTGATTTTACTAATATCACAATTCGGGAAACTTTCAGTCCTCCAGCTGTCGATCCGGCACAAGAACCGATAAACATCAGCATTAAAAGTATAGTTCTAGAAAAGGGATGCCATAAGTCGAAATCTACGGTAGCATACCCTGTGGTTGTTATAATAGATGAAACGGTGAAAAACACATGACGCAATAATTCCGAAAAACTGCCATAGAGGTCTCGGAGATTAAAACAAATAAGGGCCACTGCACCGATGATAATAAACAGATAAACTTTTAATTCTTCGCTGTGAAATACATCTCGTACCCGTCCGATTAAAATCATATAATAAAGGTTGAAGTTAATACCAAATACGATCATCCCAATCCCCAATATATAGTCTATAAGAGCGCTGTTATAATAGCCTACACTGGCAGCTTTGTTGCTGAAACCTCCAGTTCCGGCAGCTCCAAAAGCGTGAATCATAGAGTCAAAGGGAGACATACCGGCTATAATCAAAACCAGGATTAAAACAAGGGTCATGGCTACATAAATTTTATAAAGGATTTTAGCAGTAATATCTAATTTGCTGACAAGTTTTCCGAAGCTGGGACCAGGGACCTCTGCTTTCATTACGTTGACGGTACCTCTGACATCTTTCGGAAGAACAGCCAAAGCGAAAACAAGAATACCCATTCCACCGATGAAATGCGAAAAGCTTCTCCAAAAAAGCATGGACTGAGAAAGGGATTCTACATCCGTTAAAATACTGGCTCCCGTTGTAGTAAAGCCGGAGGCCATCTCGAAAACAGCATCGATAAGGCTTGGAATCTGTCCGTTTATTACGAAGGGCAGACCGCCGAAAAAAGACATTCCTAGCCAAGAGAAGGTTACAACAGCAAATCCTTCCTTCACGCCAAATACCATATCTCTATTATCGATAAAATTAGCAGCGAGACCTAGTACTAATAAAATACCGATAACAAAAAGAATCGAAAAGATATTCAGATAGCTTTCCCTGTAATAAAGGGCTACGATAAGAGGAAGTATCATAAATAAAGCTTCCAATGTAAATATTTTGCCGAGCATATTAAGAACTAATTTAATGTTCATAGAAACTCCTATTTTATTGAATTCACAGGTATTTATAACCCGCATTAATCCTATATTAGTAATAAGAAAGTTATTTGTCAATTAAAAGACCAGAGCCGGATGGTATCCTTAGCTCTGGTCGGGAGTGTGTTTCACAATAGATGAAGGGAAACTTGTTATTTCATTAATTTCCAGATGGAGTTTGTATAAGCAACCGGGTCT
>JAAZME010000257.1 GCA_012798975.1 Gallicola sp. | reverse complement strand
TGCCTGAAAAGATGCAGACTTATATCGTATTCGCTTTTTGTCAGGCTGATCTTCTTCTCTTCTCCCTCTACAATCCCTGTAACTACTCGTTCCGAGATATCGAAACTGTACGTGTCATCACGTATAAACTGGTGCTTTTCCCGATTTTCTCTTCTAAGATGGGCAGAAACTCTCGCCCGAAGTTCTACTAAGCTAAAAGGTTTTTTAATATAATCATCCGCACCTAAGCGGAAACCCTCTACGATATCCTGATCTAAAACCTTCGCCGTGACAAAAAGAATCGGAATATCAAGTTTCTCCCGAATCTTTTTCATAACAGTAAACCCGTCCATCTCAGGCATCATAATATCTAATAAAATAAGATCAAAGTTTTCGAAATCAGAAATCTGCTTCTTTGCTGCTGACTCCCATACCGTAACCTGATATCCGTCTTTTTCCAAAGCCTTTTTCATAATCTGGGATAATTCCATCTCATCCTCTAGAATTAGCAACTTATACATCTCTATCCCCTACTCTTCCATATCCTTTCGCCCTTCAAAACCTTGGCTAAAAAACCATAACCCTAAAATAAATAACGCAGAAATGACGAAACTAAAAAAGATACAACTTTTTAATTCTCCTGCAAAATATACTTTCATTTTATCAGAAAGACTGTTCAAAGTAAGAATCCTGTTTCCAGCTCCCCAGATAGAATACATCCAGATCCCGTCTCCCAATCCTGTCTCCATTAAGGCAGCGATCAAAGTCCCGATCACCCCGACACTTATCCCGAAAACATTACCGTATCTATAACTTACAAGATACTGTATCAAATAGACTGGAATTGCCGTTAGCCAAATAACCCATACCCCTAAAATCAAATCTAATAGGGCAATCGCCTCACCGTTGATTTTAGAATACAAAAACACAAACCCTCCCGCCGTAACCGCTGCAGAGACAAGTCCTGCGAATAGCAGACAGAAAAGCTTAACAAAGTATGGAACGGACCGATTCCCCGAAAAAGTAAAAACCCGATGAAAAGACCCGCTTTCTCTTTCCAAAGAAATAGCTTCTGCACAGACAATCCCTATAACAAAAGGATAGACGATAGAAAGAATCCTCATGAAATCAAGGACCGCATTTTCTCTTGACCCTCCGAAGAAATACAGCCCCAGCATCCCAATTCCTAATATAGGAATCAAAATATGCATCCAAATCAAGGAAGTATGTCTAAAAAGGTACTCCTCCTGTTTTAAACTTTTAAAGAAATATTTCATTTTAATGCTCCTTATTCTTGAAAACCCAAGCCGTTCCAAAGGATAAAATTACATAAAGCACAATAGAGATTAGAATGCCGGGGAAAATCACACTCCCATCAGCAAGAACACCCTGCCCGTTATTGAAAAGTCCGTTGGGCAAAACATATATAATCGGAATCATCAGTCTTGCAGGAATCGCATAAGGCATCATCCATACATCACTCGCCGATAAAACGATAAAAGACCCTATATTAAGCATCATATTCAAAATCAGCGTCGGAATCTTTCCGATCTTCAACGTCAGAAACATA
>JAAZME010000240.1 GCA_012798975.1 Gallicola sp. | reverse complement strand
GCTCAAATTTATGAGTAGGTATTCTCCCATAAACCACTTTTCCTATTTGATGAGCTAATAATGTGAGAGGCAAAGAAAATAAATATAAGACAAGTAATTCTTTTGTCCAAAAGCCTCCTAAAAAATGACCTAAAATGATTAACGAACTAGATATTAAAAAATGGCCTTGCAGACTTTCTCTAAAAACAATTGGTTCCCATTCTCGCAACGTTCCGTAAACAACAATCGGTATACCATTCATATTATAGGCACTCCCGAGTGTTCCTGACATAAACCCAAAAAAATTTGCCCATATTGGGCGAGTTATCCATGAAGGTTCTTGAACTTTTCCTATTTTTGTTTTTGTCAGAGAATAAACACCATAGAAAATAAGAAAGATACCTAAAATTAAAGTAATAATAAACTGCGGTGCAAGTGTAACTAATAGTAAACCTACAGGAATCCCGATTAAGGTACCAATAGAAAGTTGCTTCAGGACCGGTCGATCAACGTTTTCCCAGCCGGATAAAATAGCTAGGACAGCCACAGAAAAACCCGTTAGTCCCACCAAAGCAATTGATGTTTTTAAATCAACGGGGAGCAATGCTAATAAAGGCATGCTCACAACTGAATCCCCAAATCCGAAAATAGCTCGCATTAAGGCCCCTAGAAAAACAGCACTTATTACTAATAAAACAATGTTTATATCCATAAAAACTCCTTTTAACTCTCTTTTATTTATTTTTAATGAGTCTTTCAATCATAACATAAAAGGAGCTAAGAACCCATAATACAACTACAATATCCACGGAATAATTATAGCTGAGTTTTCCTTAATTCTTATTGTGACAACCCCATCTATTACTTTAGGATACACTATTTTCTATAAAATCATGTATCGAGAACTTTATATGACTCGCTACTTAAAAGTTGATTTTGACTCAGAACGAGGTTTTGTTGAAGTAGACCGCACGAATGTAGGGATTGGAAAGATGAATGAAACAAAATCAACACGTCAAAGTAAATTCCTTCCAAACAAAGAGTTGAAGATGAATATCTTCGTTGATACTTCATCCGTAGAAATCTTTTTCAATGATGGTTTGAAAGTATTATCGAGTCTTGCTTTCCCAGAAAAAGAAGATACATTTATCTTTTTGGAAATGAAAGAAAGTCATGTCAGTACGCGCCTTTTTAAAATTGAATAGAGCATTCAAATAGAGACAAGCTCCAGAATTCGGAGCTTGTTTCTATTTTTTTCTTCGAACGTAGCATTACTGCTCGTCGTCATTCATTTCTTTAGGAAATGTGTATGATACAGCTCATAAAAAAGTTCTGTACTATACAAACCTCCCCAAATCCCTATAAACCACCCCAAAAAAATGCAAAACAAGCAGCCTCCATATGGGACTGCTTGTTCGATAATCTATGCCAATATTATTCTTCTTCAATTAAAACGGGAGCTTTTTGAGTATATAAGAAAACAGGAACACCTAACAGAGTCAAGACGATTCCCAATAAAGCGTTGAACGGCTGCGTCAGCAAAGTACTCATTAAAATAAACAAGCCTCCTGCAATTGCTACCAGCGGAATAAAGGGATAGAGTGGCACTTTGTAAGAGCGCTCAATTGCGGGTTTTCTTTTCCGCAGGATAATGACTGCCAGGAAAGTCATGGTAGAGAAAATCCATATAACGAATACAATCAAATCAGTCAGCTGATTGAACGAACCGGACAGCATCATCACGACAGAGATAGAAACAATCATTATGCCGCCATTCATTGGGACATAAGTTTTGGGATGCAAAACACCGAACCAATCAGCAAAAGGAAGCAATCCTCTTTTTGCCAGTACATAGGGAATGCGTATAGCAGAAATGAAGTAGCCATTCATAGCACCAAAAACAGAGATTAAAATTCCAACCGTGATTAATTTGCCGCCAATACCTGGAAATAACTTTGAAGCAACGGCAGCTGCAGGTGTAGCAGTTCCTGCCAGAGTCGCACTATCGACTACAAAAAGATAGGCAACATTAATCGCTAGATAGACGGCCATAACGATG
>JAAZME010000134.1 GCA_012798975.1 Gallicola sp. | reverse complement strand
GATGTGTTGTTATCAGAATCTGCCGTGGGAAGAACCGTCTCTGTAAGGATAAGGGCAGCTCATACCAATACTCCCCACAAAGAGAATCCTTTCTTAGAATTAAACAACAAATCAAAAGCCAACAGCAGCGGTTTTTATGAAATGATACAAAAGTATCTTCCGATCAATTCCTTTGATCTGGACTCTTTGGGCAGGGAAATCCAAGAGCGGGATGATGAAGTATATTCATCAAAAAATTTAAGTATTCTATTGAATGATTTGGCAAAACAAGGTATGATAGAAGTTGAGAAATCATTATTTGGAGACGTTTTCAAGGCTAAATCTCAAGAGGAATAAAGCTTTTTGAAATAATGTTTATAAAAATAAAGACTGGCAGGATTCAGTCTAGCTACTAGAATATTTAAGGAGAGAAGGATAAATGAAAAGAATTGTTAGTTTGATTATGGCCTTTTCATTATTGCTTACTTTAATCCCGGTGAACTCTTTTGCCAAGGATGAAGTATTCACTCAAGAGGTTCAAGAAAAATTTGATGAAAAAGGATACATAGATGTTCTCATCCAAATGGAAGACGAGATCTATAATACGGAGCAGGTTCTTTCGACAGATTCCAAAGATGAAGTTGTTCGAAAAAGAAAAGCAATTATACAGAATCTAAAAAAGAATGCAGAAGAATCCCAAAAAGAAGTCTTGAGCTATCTTAGAGACGGACAGTCTACGAAGCAGGTAGATTTGTTAGAATCTTATTATAGTACAAATACGATTCGCGCTATTGCACGAATAGATGTAATAGAAGATTTAGATCGTTTTAATAATATCGAGCAGATCAGTTTAAACGACACTCAAGAAACAAGGGGATCACAAGCCGCAGGTACAGCAAAAGAGTGGAATTTAAATGCAACGGATGTAAAGAAAACGTGGGAAGCATTCGGTACAAAGGGTGAAGGTGTTACGATAGGATTTATTGACAGCGGCGCTTTTATCGATCATCCGGACCTAAAAGAGAGTTTCAGAGGATATAACAGCGAAACAAAAGAAATTACTACAGAAGGCCATTGGGAAGATTTTGTAGCTAACAGAAAAATGCCTGTAGATGATCTTGGCCACGGTACAGCGATTACAGGAATTGCTGTAGGAGGAGATAAAAACGGGACCTCTGTAGGAGTTGCTCCAGGCAGCAAGTGGATCGCGGCAAGAGCTTTCTCTACGGAGTTTTCTCTGAATACGAACTTAATAAAAGCAGGAGAGTGGATGCTTGCGCCGGACGGAGATGTGAGCAAAGCACCGGACGTTATAAATAATTCATGGGGTGGAAAATCCACGGATGAGAAATGGTTCAATAATCTTTTAGATGCATGGTTGGCGGCAGGGATTTTCCCTGTCTTTGCAGCTGGAAACGAAAAAGGTCTGGCTGGAAAAGCCTCTATAGAAAATCCAGAAAGTCTACTAGATGCCTTTGCAGTAGGAGCAGTAGACTCCAATAAAATTATCGGAAACTTCTCTAAAAGAGGACCTTCTGTGTTTGATCCTACAGCAACAGTGATTAAGCCGGAAGTGGTAGCGCCTGGGAAGTTTGTCTATACTACAAACAAAGCAGGAGGCTATTCCAACTGGACCGGCACTTCTATAGCCGCTCCTCATGTTGCCGGAGTTGTAGCTTTAATGAAGTCTGTAAATAAAAATTTAAGCAATACACAAATTCGAAGAATATTAATAGAAACGGCAACTCCTTTGACAGATGCAGATTTTAATTCTACTCCGAATATGGCCTACGGATACGGCTTGGTAAATGCGTATAAAGCAGTTGAAAAAGCGAAACTTTCTCTTGAAACTTCGATTCCGATTGAACGAATTCAAGGAAAAGACAGAATTGAAACTTCGTTAAAGATTTCAAACCGTTTCTATGAAACAGCGGATGTTGTCTATATTGCAAATGGTTTTCGTTTTTCTGACGGTTTAGCCATGGGTCCTTTAACAAAAACAGAAGGAGAAGGACCTCTGCTTCTAGTAGATGATAGAGCGACACCGGCTGCCATAGCTGAGATTAAAAGATTAAAAGCGAAAAAGATTGTGATTATTGGCGGCGAAGGTGCAGTATCGAAAGAGGTTGAGAAGGGATTGGAATTAGGTACAGCGATAACACCTCTTCGACTAGGCGGCGAAAACCGATTTGATACCAATAGAATTATCGCAGAAAGAATTTTCGATCAAAAAGAATCAGAAGAAATATTCCTTGTAAATGGAATGAATGGTGCTGATGCTTTAAGTATCTCGTCTCAAGCGACAAAATCAGGAATCCCTATTTTGTTAACAGACAAAAGTACGCTTCATAATGCAAGCAGCAGCTTTATTACTGAGAATGGAATCAAAAAAGTTGTTATAATCGGTGGAAATGCTGCAGTTTCCAGCGATATCATTAAAGAGTTGGAAGAAAGCGGTATAACGGTTGAGGTTCACCAAGGCACAGACCGTTTTGAAACGTCAGCTGTTGTCAATAGAGCCTATTATCCAAATGCCCGAACTGTTTATTTAGCGAATGGACTAAGAGGGGCAGATGCTCTTACCATCAGTCCAAAGGCAGGATCTGAATCTTCGGCAATTCAGTTAGTGAAAAAAGGAAGTGTTTCAGAAAGTATCAGCAGCTATTTAAAAACTGCAAGTCCTGACAGGGTGTATATATTAGGCGGGAACGCTTCAATCGATGACAATAATAAATACAATATCGAAAAAATATTCCAGTAAGGAGTCTTTATGGCTGATAATTTATTAGGAAACAAACAATATCATATCGGGCTTGAAAAAGGAGAAGCGGGGAGATATGTGATTCTTCCCGGGGATCCGAAAAGATGCGAAAAAATCGCTGCTTATTTTGATGATCCGGTCCTTTGTGCAGACAACAGAGAATATATCACGTACACAGGCTATCTTGAGGGAGAGAAAGTCTCTGTCACTTCTACGGGTATCGGAGGTCCTTCTGCAGCGATTGCTGTAGAGGAGTTGTACAAAATCGGTGCAGATACCTTCATACGGGTAGGGACATGCGGCGGAATGCAGCCGGAAGTAGAAGCAGGCGATATTGTGATTGCTTCCGGATCAGTTCGAATGGAAGGAACGACTCGCGAGTATGCTCCCATTGAGTTTCCGGCGGTATCCGATTTCAATTTGACTCAGTCCTTAGTGGAGGCCTGCAAAGAAAGCAAACGGAAATATCATTTAGGCGTTGTGCACTGCAAAGATTCTTTCTACGGACAGCACGATCCGTCATCCAAACCAGTGTCCTATCAACTAGAAAATTATTGGGAAGCATGGAAAAGATGCGGTGTGCTGGCATCGGAAATGGAGTCGGCGGCATTGTTTGTAGTTTCTTCCTATCTTGGCGCAAGGGCTGCTGCAGTTTTCCTCTGTGTCAACAATCAGGAGCTCGCTGAAAAAGGTCTTCAAACATCAACAGCAGAAGATACGGATCAAGCAATCCAAACGGCTATCGAAGCGTTGAGAATACAGATTAGGAAAGACGAAGAAATATAGAGTGAAGTGTGAAAGAGTGAAAGAGTGGAGTTGAAGACGAAAATAAAAAGGATATTTATTTTCTACATTTGATAAAGACAATTCTTCAGATGTTTTACTTTTATAAAAATGTAATTTATTATTGCAAAAGGCTCCCCTGCTTTTAAGCGTTGGGGGTGTAAAAGGAGGGGGTCTGGGGGAGGGGATGAGGGCGAATCGCAACGCTCTTTATCCTCCCTCAGGGCTGGAAGTTCAAGCCTCTCTCTCAAATAAATAAACTGACAAAAAAGATAAAAATCAAGAATTAGCGCTAGAGTTTCAGAAAGAAAAAAACAGTATGAATATGTAAATCCTTTGGATTTTGTGATGATGGAAACCTCTTATATATTGAGAGGTTTTTTCCTGTCTTGAAAATAAAATGGAAGTAAAATATTGACAGGCTATCGGGATTTTGATAGAATGGTAAAATGCTATAATAGACAAGAATGGAGAAGTACGCAATTATTCTCTATTTTGATGGAAATGTAAATCTTTAAAGCTTGGAAATTAAAGAGGGGTGAATGGTTGATGCATACTGAAAAGTATGGAATTACGGAGAGAGTCAGCTTCTCCAGGATTCAGAATGTATTAGGGCTGCCGAACTTGATTGCTGTCCAAACAGATAGTTATCGCTGGTTTATTGATGAGGGAATACGTGAAGTCTTTAATGATATTAGTCCCATTTCAGATTACGCAGGAAGCCTTGTACTGGAATTTGTAGATTACTATATGGAAGACACACCTAAATATTCGGAACAAGAGGCAAAGGATAGAGATACAAACTATTCTTGTCCGCTTAAGGTGAAGGTTCGACTTATTAATAAAGAAACGGGAGAAGTAAAAGAACAGGAAGTGTTCATGGGAGATATGCCTCTTATGACGGAATCCGGTACTTTTATTATAAATGGAGCAGAAAGAGTTATTGTCAGTCAATTAGTTCGTAGTCCGGGTGTATACTATGCAGATGAAATAGACAAATCTGGAAACAGAATTTTTTCATCTACAGTAATCCCAAACAGAGGAGCTTGGCTGGAATACAGTACAGATGCAAATAATGTTATCAACGTACGTATCGATAAAACTCGAAAACTGCCGGTAACAACTTTAGTTCGAGCACTTATTTTCAACTCCGATGAGGAGATCTTGGAGGCTTTAGGCGATACACCGGAAGTGCGCGTTACTCTTGAAAAAGAAGTTTCGAAAACACAAGAAGAAGCCTTGATAGAAATTTATAAAAAACTGAAACCAGGAGATCCTGCTGCCCTAGAAAGTGCAGAGCCATTAATAAATAATTT
>JAAZME010000230.1 GCA_012798975.1 Gallicola sp. | reverse complement strand
GTTTCTTCAAATCGGTTTTTCCACTTATATCCTGTTTTTTCAGAGATATTGAACTCTTTGCATAATTGTTTAAAGGGAATTTTGTTTTCTTTCATAGCAATGATAAATTTAATTCTTTCTTCCACAAGAGAAGTCTCCTTTCATGTCATGTAATCACCTCCGTGATTACATTTTAACAAAGTACTTACCTATGTTCTGACACCGGTCAAGATAGCACCTTTGGTGCTATCTTTTTTCGTACTATAAAAAAAGCAATCATTCGCTTCGCGAATGATTGCTTTCCTTCCCTATAACCTATTCCCTACAAGCTACTCCCTACTATTTCCCTATCTCTTCTCCTACAATCTTATTTACTGTCTTGCCGTCGGTTTTGCCTTGATGGCGGGATAGCATTTCTTTGATTAATAGTCCTTTGCTCTTAGGTTCAGGCTGGATGTTTAGTTCTTCCATTAGTTTTACAACTTCTGCCCTTACTTCTTCTTCCGTCATTTGAGCTGGGAGATATTCTTCGATAATATCGATCTTAGCCTGAGCTTCTGCTCTCATTTCTGTACGATCTTCCGGGATAGAATCTAAAGCGTCCCTTGTCTGTTTTAATTCTTTTTGAACATACTCTAATGACTCTTCATCGGACAATTCTCTTTTTTGTTCCTTCTCTGCCAAGGCGATATTCGACATAATAAGGCTGATAACACCTGTTCGAACTTTGTCCTTATTTTTCATAGACTGCATTTTGTCTTTACGTAATTGATCTAAAAAACTCATAATTTCCTCCTTCTATTAACCGAAGAGAACATGGAAATAAAACTGTGCATTAAAGGCTGCAACAGCCCAATAAGAACACAACAATCCAATGCCCACCCCTATTACAACATCGCTTAGCCAGTGTACACCAAGTGTTATTCTAGATAAAGCGATTAATAAACCTAATATAACCGCAATTATAACTGCGATGGGAAGCATCGCATAATTATGGAAAAGCACATAGCTCACCGTCACATAAAAGCCCATCCCTGTTGCCGCATGGCCGCTGGGATAAGAATAACCGAAGTGATTGATACTCTCGATCTTTGTAGGGCGAAGACGCCTGAATACAAGTTTCAACCCATGGCTGATAATAATCGAGCCTAAAGCACCGATAAGCATCGTCGACAGCGTTATATATTCCTTTTCAAAGACCAAAAAGAATAAAATCGGCATCGCAATAATAAAAATCGTCTCCACATTGGCAAGCCTTGTAATCTTCGACATCACATTTGTAAAATTAATGGAATTATTCTCCAAGAAATAATTTCGTATCTGAATATCCTGCTGCGTTCCCGATTTTCCCGCCAAATGAATCCCTACATAGACGGTAATGAAGGCAAATACAATAGTGACTCCTGCCATAAAATAATTTATTTCCATAATAACCTCTGCTCGCAAATTTAAAAGAATCTTTCTTTTAAATTATATTATATCACTATTAAACGCCTTTCCCAAACTGGCAGTTCGGATAATGGCAGACTTCGCAATTCAAGCACAAACCTCCATATCCCAAAGAAGCGATTAAGTCCTTTGTAACAGGCACCCCTGACACAACATAGGGATAAATAATATCAAACACAGTCACTTTAGAATACATCACACAGCCCGGAAGACCCATAATCGCTGTACCATCTTCAAAATAGCCTATTAAAAACATTGCACCAGGAAGCACCGGCGTTCCGTAATTGACGATCTCTGCACCGCTGGCTTTAATGGCAGCAGGAGTTAGATCATCCGGATCTACGCTCATTCCCCCAGTACAAAGGATAATATCCGCACCCTTTTCCTTTGTTCTAAGGATCGCCTCTTTGATCATCTGGGTATCATCATCACAGATCTCGTGGTGGATATACTCTACGCCGTACTGTTTGAATTTCTCTTCGATAACAGGAGTAAAGGTATCTTGGATACGTCCATGATAAACTTCGCTTCCTGTTGTCACGATCCCGCCCTTTAACTTTCGAAAAGGAGTCAGCTTTAAAATAGGCTCCCCTTTACCTATCTCCACGGCAAGATCCATTCTTTCCTGCTCAATAAAAAGAGGAATAATTCTCATACCTGCAAGCTTATCCCC
>JAAZME010000305.1 GCA_012798975.1 Gallicola sp. | reverse complement strand
TAAACCCTCTAAACGACAGTTTAGCCATCGAAGCAACAGACAGTCCATATGCTAATATTGTCGTTGCAAGAACGGAAGATGCAGACAAACCAGAAATCAAAAAAGTAATGGAAGCATTAAATTCAGAAAAAGTTAAAAAATATATCGAAGACACCTACAAAGGAGCCATCCTTCCAGTGTTCTAAGATAAAAACGGACATCCGAGATGTCCGTTTTTCTTTTGCCCGAAACCTCTATGTTCCAGCCGAAATTAAAACAATACAAAGAGAATTAGAAAAAAATAGAAAAGAAACAAATATATTTATTTTCTATTTTAAAAACATTAATGATATCTGCCTTAATTTCTGCGGGTAGTATCCTTTCATCATCAGACTCTTCTTCCTGCAGCCTAGGTGCTGAAATCATTCTGCTTAAAACATGGGTTGCGCAGCAATCCCGACTTTCTTCAATATTTTCAAATATTTAGATTATGAATTTTCGATACTTCTACAGCGTAAGAAGGTCTTAGTTCCCAATCCTGGGGGAGGACTTAAAAAAGTGTGGAGTGTGAGAGAGTGAAAGAGTGGAGTTATTGACAAAAATGAAAAGTACATTCATTTTTTAACATACTATAAAAACAGGTACCGAAAACTAAGTTAGGTCTAACTCATTCCACTCGTTTCCCAAGAGCGGTATTTTGCGATTGGACAGAAACGATCGGCCACTCTTTTCCTTTTAAACCCTATTTCCTATCCCCTATAACCTACTTTCTATCTTTTCCCTATCGCTCCCCTTTAAAGTCCATAATACTCTTCAACGGTCTTCCCGCTTTTATAAATCTTAGGGGCAAGATTCGTTCCTACATATCGAAAATGCCATGGTTCAAAAATATAACCTGTAACTTTCTCTTTTCCTTTTGGATATCTTAAGATAAATCCGTATCTATGAGCATTCTCTGCAAGCCAAATTCCTGCTTTTGTACTGGCAAAATTTTGATTTAGATAATAGGATGTTCCCTTGATATCGATAGCAAGCCCTGTTTGATGTTCGCTATGCCCCGGTTTTGCAGAAATCCTGTCTGCATAAGCCCTGCCATAACGTCTTACATAACTTTCATAGAGGGATTTTTGATAAGAATAAGAACGAAATCCCGATCCGATACTAATCCTGTGTCCTTGGGCTGCACCATCTCTTTGCATACGGTTGAAATAATCCTTTACATTTTGGCTGAGGCCTGGATTATAGCTTGAAGGGAGAGAATATTTCTTATTCGCTATAATAATCCCGTCTATTGTAGTTATCCCGTTTTTTGTTACAGGAACGGGTTTTTCTGGAACTGGAGGTTTCGGTTCTGCCGGCGGTTCAGGCTCTGCTGGAGCTTTCCCTAGAATTTCATCTTCTACTCTTTGGGAAACTGCATTTGTACCGCCTATAATATATACATTTTCAGCTTTTTCTATCGCTGCTTTGCCTTCCGGGGAAAGAGAACCTTTCCCTGTTAAAACAATTGGCGCTTTTATATTTGCGGCAAATGGTGTCACCGCTAAAGCATCTGGAAAGTTCTCGCCGCTTGCTACTACCACTGCGTTATAATCCCCGCTTGCGGCAGCGATGTTTGCAGCAGTCTCATAGCGGTTTCGTCCTTCGATTCTCGTGCCCCTGCTTCTAATCATCGAAGCTGTTCCTCCGAAGGTGTATACTCCCTCGAAACCTTCTGGAAGAGTATAATCCCTTTGTCCGTCCACTAAATGAAGTCCGTGGCCTTGTCTTGCAAGGAAGACCCCTGCAGATAGTGCATCTGGAAAATCTCTCCCTGTCGCAAGCCCGACTGTTATAGGACTTGATTCTGTTTGCTCGTTGACCAGTTTCGACGTCTCATAACGGTCTTTGCCCGCGATTCGAAATACTTCAAAGTTTTCTTTAAACCGGTCTTCTATAGATTGAGGTACTGCCTTGTCACCCCCTATAATAATGACATTTTTAACCTTATATTTCTCAAGCACCTCGGTTAAATCTCTGTTTTCCTGTGCTAAGAATATCGTTCCGCCAATATTTGCTGCATAAGGTCCTGCGGCAAGGGCGTCTGCATAGGAGCTGCCGCTGACAACTACAGCATTGTCTGTCCATTGAAATTGCTCTGCCAATAAATTTGCTGTTTCATAGCGGTCCTCGCCGCTGATTCGATACACAGCCGCCTGTGAAAGAGAAGGGGCCTTTATGATTGAAAACAGAAACAAAAAGATACTGCAGAGGATCCATCGTTTTTTCATTTTTTCTCCTTTATATAATAGTTTATATATTATTTTATCTTCTTCACTCTTGAAAAACTCTAGAGCAGGTTTTTCCATTCCTATTATAACAGAATATACTCCTTTCTTTCGCAAAAGGCGAGGATTCAAGTCTTACCTTAAAAGAACTTGAAAGGGTTCTCCTATAAAACTATAATAAGGCTAAACAATAAAAAATAGACTTTTTTGAGGAACAATATAAAGGAGGCTCACAATGAGTATCGGAAAAAGTGTCAAAAGAGTAGACGCTTACGATAAAGTGACCGGACGTGCTAAATACACAGACGATCTATGTAATCGCAATGCTCTTATTATTAAATTATTACACTCCACCATAGCCCATGGTGTTGTAAAATCAATGGATACTTCAAAAGCTGAAGAAATCCCAGGTGTGGTTAAAGTTATCACTTGTTTTGATGTGCCGGATATCCCTTTCCCGACTGCAGGACATCCTTGGAGTACAGATCCCTCTCATCAAGACGTGGCAGACCGCAAGATCTTAAACCGCCATGTTCGTTATTACGGCGATGAAATCGCTATTGTAGTAGCAGAAGACGAAGTTTCTGCAAAACAAGGTGTGGCTGCTATCGAAGTAGAATATATCGAATATCCTTTCGTATTAGATGCTAGAGAAGCCATGAAAGACGGCGCTCCTATTATCCATGACGAGATGGTTATGGACTGCGAAGAAGAAAAAGGGCTGTTCCCTTCTACTGTAAAACTTGTAAATAAACAAGATACCTGCAGCAATATCCTAGCCCATACCAACAAAGACCGGGGCGACTATGAAGAAGCTATCAAAGAACCGGGTCTGATCAAAGTAGAAGGCTGGTATAAAACACCTATTGTACAACATACACATATTGAAAATCATATCTGTTACGCAGAAGAAGATGCCGGGAAAATCAAAGTCGTTTCTTCTACACAGATTCCCCATATTGTAAGACGTGTTGTTGCCCAAGCTTTAGGACTTCCTTGGGGGAAAATCCGCCTTATCAAGCCATATATCGGCGGCGGATTCGGCAATAAACAGGATGCTCTTTACGAGCCCCTAGTAGCTTATGTTTCACAGCAGGTAGGAGGCAGATTGGTAAAATTTGATGTTACGAGAGAAGAAACTTTCGTAAACAATAGAGTCCGCCATTCTATCGAGTATCATATTATCTCTTATGTACGGGAAGACGGATCTTTAGCTGCTAGAAAATTCGAATCTTTCTCTAATCAAGGAGCTTATGCATCTCATGGACATGGTGTAAATGCAAAAGGACAAGGAGCTTTCGGACAGCATTATCCATGCGATGTGATTCAATCAGATTCTTATACCATCTATACAAACACTCCTTCCGCCGGTGCCATGAGAGGATACGGTATCCCTCAAGTAACTTGGGCAGAAGAATGCCATATCGATGAAATCGCAAAAGTTCTAGACAGAGATCCTTTAGAATACCGAAAACAAATCATTATGAGAAAAGGCTATGCCGATGGATTCTCTAAAAACGAATTGTATCATGATTCCTATATTGAAACCCTGGCAATGGGAAGCGAAGCTATGGAATATGACAAAAAGATAAAAGAATATGCCGACCAAAAAGGCAATATCCGCAGAGGAGTTGGGGTTGCTACTTTCTGGTACAATACAGCAGTTTGGCCGATTTCCTTAGAATCCTCTTCCTGCCGTATGGTGATGAATCAAGACGGTTCTATCCAGCTTCAATTAGCCGAAACAGAAATCGGACAGGGTGCCGATACAGCCTTCAGTCAAATGGCTGCGGAAACCTTAGGTATTTCTTTAGATAAAGTTCATATTCAATCTACACAGGATACGGATATCACTCCATTTGGTACAGGAGCTTATGCTTCCAGACAAACCTATGTAGGGGGATTTGCCGTTCGTCAGACAGCTGAACTTCTAAAGAAAAAAGTTTTAGAATACGCTCAGGAATGGACAAGAATGCCTGTTTTCAATCTGGATATTATCGACAACAATATTGTTCGGACTACAGACAACCGGGTTCTTCTTTCCTTGGGAGAACTTGCAACAGAAGCTCTTTACAGTTTAGACCACAGCGAACATTTTTCAGCTGAATCTACTTATCAAATTAAATCCAACGCCTTCTCTTTCGGTTGTACCTTTGCGGAAGTAGAAGTGGATATCGCATTATGCAAAGTGAAGCTTCTTCGTATGATAAACGTTCATGACTGTGGCGATTTAATCAATCCTGCTCTTGCAGAAGCTCAAGTACACGGCGGAATGAGTATGGCTATCGGATACGGTTTGTCAGAAGAACTGCTTTTCGACGAAAAGACAGGTCGTCCATTAAACAATAACCTTCTAGACTATAAAGTATCTTCTTTCGAAGATCATCCAGAGCTTGAGGCGCTATTTGTGGAAAATACAGAACCTACAAGTGCATACGGTACAAAATCATTAGGAGAGCCCCCTACATGTTCCGGAGCACCAGCTATACGAAATGCCATCTTCAACGCAACTGGAGTTGGCGTAAAAGACAATCCTGTTACTCCGAAAAGATTATTTGAAGCATTCAGAGAAGAAGGACTATTCGAGGAGGTTGAATAATAATGTATGATATTAAAACGATGTATCAAGCTCACTCTCCTGAAGAGGCCGTTAAGCTCTTAACGGAACATCCGGAAGCAAAAGTAATTGCCGGAGGAAGTGATGTCTTAATCCAAATGAGAGAAGGACGCCTTGCAGGCATAGAGCTTGTAAGTATTTATGGAATAGATGAATTAAGAGGAATTACGATGGAAGAAGACGGAACGATCCGTATCGGATCTCTTTCCAGCTTCTCTAAAGTACAATTCGACCCTATTATCCGCGAGCATATGATGGTACTATCAGACGCCTGCCGAGAAGTAGGAAGTCCCCAGATCCGAAACATCGGAACTATCGGCGGAAATACCTGCAACGGGATTACCTCTGCAGATTCTGCTGCAACCCTTTTAGCCTATGACGCTATAGTAGAAATCTTGGGACCAGAGGGAATTCGTACAACTCCCCTTGCTGACTTTTATGTAACAGCAGGAAAAGTAAAGCTTGCCCATAACGAAATCCAAACAGCTATTTTAATCAAAAAAGAATCCTATGAAAATTATAAAGGATGCTATTTCAAATACGCTATGCGTAATGCACTTGATATCGCTACATCCACATGTTCTGTCAATGTAGCCTTGGAAGAAGACAACAAAACAATCAAAGACCTGCGTATCGCTTTCGGGGTAGCAGGACCTGTTCCTCTAAGAGCAAGATCCGCAGAAGAATTCATAAAAGGCAAAACCTACGATAAAAGCTTATTGCAGGAATTTGCGGACACCGCTCTAGGAGATTTGAAACCTAGAGACAGCTGGAGAGCATCAAAAGACTTCCGTGTCCACATGATGAAAGAGATGGCAAAACGCTGCTTCACAAAAGCCTACAGCGACTGCGGAGGTGAAATCAATGACTAGTCCTCAATATACACAACTTAACTGTACCATCAACGGAAAAGAAATCCATAAAATGATCGACGTAAGAGCTTCCTTAACAGACGTTCTTCGAAACGACTTCTCTTTAACTTCTGTCAAAAAAGGCTGCGAAGTAGGAGAATGCGGAGCTTGTACAGTCCTTATAAACGGCGAAGTATTCAACTCTTGTATCTATCTTGCCATCTGGGCGGAAGGTAAAGAAGTCCGAACTCTAGAATCTCTTCAAGGACCAAACGGAGAACTTTCCGACATTCAGCAAAACTTCATCGATGAAACAGGAGTACAATGCGGTTTCTGTACACCAGGCATCATCATGAGCGCTGTGGAAATTCAAGAAAGCGGCAACGACTATACAAGGGAAGAATTAAGAGAACATCTTTCCGGACACCTTTGCCGTTGTACCGGATATCAAAATATCCTAAATGCAGTAGAAAAAACTATAAAAAAATAAATCCTATAACACCTATAACCTCATATCTCAAATATAGCAAACAAAAAACGATCCTTCAAAACACCTCTCTGAATGGATCGTTTTTTGTGTCTATTTTTCTTGAGAACGATGAGAAAAATCAAGATCTTTCAGCTTCTTCAAAAGATCTTTGCTGATAATACGCTTTTCAAGCCCTCTTTCTAGCTGCACTCTAGGAATATTCTCAAAAAACTGATTGCATGCT
>JAAZME010000184.1 GCA_012798975.1 Gallicola sp. | reverse complement strand
TGGAAAAGGAAAACGGCGTCTTTGTTATTTTAGACACTACGCTAAACGAGGATCTTCTAAAAGAAGGATTTGCAAGAGAGTTTATTTCTAAAGTTCAGCAGATGAGAAAAACAAAAGACTTCGAAGTATTAGATCATATCCGCGTGAAGTATATTCCGACAGAAGCATTAAAGAGCGGAGTCGATCTTTATATGGATAAGATAAAAGAGGAAGTTCTTGCAGTATCTCTAGAAGAAGCAGAGGATCTCCCTGGAGATTTTATAGAATTAAATGGAGAAAGTACAAAGATTGAAATTGAAAAAGAATAATACCATTGAAAAAGTAGAAAAGCAAAGGAAAGTATTGTTGGGACTTGAATGTCTCACGGTGTTTTTAATATTCTTTTCTCTCCATTATTCGAATACAGGTGTAATTCCCTCGTTTACACCTTGGCTTTTGATAGGTGCTTTTGTAATCGTCGCCTATCTAAGAATCTTTCTGCATAAGAAATATTATGTAGTTGAAAAAATGGGGAGGACAAGAAACCTGATCCTGCTGATTCGTGTGATTCCTTTTGCAGCGTTGGCGGCCTATCTTTTATTGCCGAACACAAACGGGATCAACGGAATTGCTGCAGGACTTTTAGCGGCTTCTTATTTCTATATTGAGGATACCTTAACGGTATATATGCACGTGGATGAGTATAACAAAATACTAAAAAAACGAAAAAGAAAGAAAAATAGAAAATAATGAAAAGGACAGGAGTGCAGGCTCTTGTCTTTTCTTGTATTTAAGGAGAGACTATGGAAATAGAATTAATGAATATGTGTATGATTCATAATACGAAGACGGATGAAGTGGTAGTACTAGATAAAATTGTCAAAGAAGGTTGGGAAGGGCTGACATTTCCAGGAGGGCATGTGGAAGAAGGAGAAAGTTTTTTTGATTCTGTGATTCGGGAGATTAAAGAAGAGACGAATTTGAATATTGAAAATCCTTTTATTAAAGGTGTCATCCAGTGGATAGAAGAAGGAAATCAAAAACGGAGAAGCGTAGGAATTCTCTATTATACCAATAAGTACAGCGGTGTGCTGGAGGAAGAGAATCGAGAAGGGAAGCTTTGCTGGATGAAGCGGGAGGAGTTTATAAAAGCGGATAATCTATCGAAATCTATGGATCTGTGTATTGATATTTACGATGGAAAAATGAAAGAAGTTCTTTTGTACTTTAAAGAGGGAGAATATCAGTATAAAAATTCTTTCTATTAATTCACATTTTCTATATAATCTTATCTTATACTTAGAAGAAGGAGATAAAAATGGAATTATATGATCAAGTTAAGAAAATGATAAAAGAATCAGATAATATCGTCTTTTTCGGTGGCGCGGGGGTATCAACAGCCTCTGGGATTCCCGACTTCAGGTCAGCAGCAGGCCTTTATAATCAAAAGCACGATAGCGATTATTCCCCAGAGTATATGCTAAGCCATGAATTTTTTGAGGAAAAGCCGAAGGAATTTGCTGAATATATTAAGAAGAATCTGATCTATGAAGATATCAGTCCAAACAAAGCCCATAAAATTCTAGCATCATGGGAAAAGGAAGGCAGATTAAAAGGTATTATTACACAAAATATCGACAGCCTTCATCAGCTCGCAGGGTCTAGGAAGGTTTTTGAACTCCATGGAAATTTGAGAGAATATTATTGCGTATCCTGCGGGAAGAAATATACTTTAGAAGATTTTTTAAAGAAAGAAAATCCGCCTCTCTGTGATAAATGTGAAAGCATTATTCGAGCAGATATTGTACTATACGGAGAGGGTCTAAAGCAGGACGTGATCGAAAAATCCATAGAATTAATTCAAAAGGCTGATGTGCTGATTGTAGTAGGGACTTCCCTTGTAGTTTATCCTGCTGCAGGATTTCTAGACTATTATAATGGGAACAAAATGATTCTTATCAATAAAGAACCCACTGCAAAGGATGCAATCGCCGACTATGTATTTTACGGGGATATAGGGGAAGTGCTTGCGAGTATTGCAGAAGGAAAGGAGCAATAATGAACCAAAGGATTTATCAATTTATGAAAGACCGTTATGGATTCGATGAATTATCAAGGACGATGATTATTATAGGCGTCCTTATTTCGATAGCTAATATTTATTTTAAAAATCCTTATGTAAATTTCGTGCTGATTTTAATATTCTTTTATTTCGGATTTTATCGTCCCCTTTCAAAGAATAAAACTCAGCGGATTATCGAAAGAAGAAAATATAGGGATATTACAAAACCCCTTAGAGAATTTTTTCAAAAGTCGAAGATACGTGCTCAAGGAATGCAGCATTATAAATATTTTCACTGTCCCAGCTGCAGAAAAGAATTGAAAGTGCCAAAAGGAAAAGGAAAAATTAAAATCACCTGTCCTTATTGCAAACATAATTTTATTAAGAAGACCTAAAAACATCGCCTTTTAAAAATAAGGCGATGTTTTTAGGTCTTTGTATGGTTAGAAAAGAAAGGATCGTTAATTCTTTTCGGAGGTCTATTTAAAATTGATTGTAAAAGGAAATTTACGGGCTTCTTCTGTGTTGTTGTAGATTACTACAAAATCTCCCTTTAAGCTTTCTGGTTTTTCTATAGTTTCTTTTTGCAGTTCGGCTTTATAGATGCCGATACCGTCTCCCTCTGTAACAGTACTAGGAGCGATTTCGTCGGAAAAACCAATACTGTTTGTATCTTTTCCGTTTATTTTTACATTTCTTGTTTGTATATCGTATTTTTTATCTGTCTTATTATCATAAGAAAGTTTAACAGTATAGCTGTACTCATCTTCCGCCATTTCTAGGAATGTAACTTTAATATCGTCTTTGTCATAGAGAACTTTATTTTTATCTGTAGAAGCGAATTCTGTGGAAACCTTATTCTCAGAAACCCTATCTTTATCGGCCGGTTTACCGCAAGCTGCAGCTGTGAAGATCAATAATAATGCAAGTAAGCAAGTTAATTTTTTCATGGAAATCTCCTTCATGATTTGTTTATAGTATTTATGTTTATTGTATACTCTTGATTGTTCCAAAGTCAATATAGAACAAAATTTATTTTAACTATACTAATTAAAATACAACAAAGTTTAATAGAATGAAGGGAAAAGGGTATAAATTTAAAACAGGTAGTTTCACATTACCATCGGATTGAGAATAGTGAAGTTTGATGATATAATTTAAACTATCAAAATAAAGCTAGATTTGCAGCTGGAGATATTTCGCAAAGGCAAATGTTTTCATCGGCGAATCCATAGGAGGTATATTTATGAAGGCGTATCCTACAGACAGGATAAGAAACATTGCACTAGTTGGACATAGCGGAAGCGGTAAAACAGACTTAACAGAAGCTATTCTTTATAAAACTGGTGTAACGAACAGAATTGGAAGAACAGAAGAAGGCAACACAGTATCGGATTTTCAAGCAGAGGAAAAGAAAAGAAAATCTTCCATCGGAACAACAATTATTCCGATAGAATGGGAAGATACAAAGATCAACTTTATCGATACTCCTGGATATTTTGATTTTCAAGGAGAAGTTTTCGCCGCTCTTAGAGCTGCAGAGGCTGCACTTATCGTAGTAGACGGTGTAAACGGAGTCGAAGTAGGAACGGAAAAAGTCCTAAAATATACAGACAAAATCCAGCTTCCACGAATTATCTTCGTAAACAAAATCGATAAAGAAAATGCGGATTACGAAAAAATTGTTCATGATTTAAAAAATAAATTCTCAAATCGTTTAGTACCTTTTACCCTTCCTATATTTGAGGGAGAAGAATTTAAAGGTATCATCGATGTTTTAAATAAAAAAGCATATACTTACGAGAATATGGTTCGTACAGAAATCGAAATTCCAGAAGATCAATTAGACGAAGTCGATGCTGCTTATAACGATATCGCAGAAGTGGTAGCTGAAGCTGGAGAAGAACTGATGGATAAATACTTCTCCGGAGAAACTTTTACCCATGAAGAATTGATGGTAGGTATCGTTACAGCTCTTATAGAAGGAGCAGTAGTACCTCTATTAGCAGGTTCAGCGGATTCAGGTGTTGGAGTAGATCTTCTACTGGATATTATAACAAAATATATGCCGACTCCAGACGACGACAGAGCTCGTTACGGTTTCCGTCATGAAGACGATAAAATGAGAGAAGTTAATGTAGATGCACCTATGGCTGCAGTTGTATTTAAAACAATAATAGATCCATTTGTAGGGAAAATATCGGTCTTTAAAGTTATCTCAGGAAAGATTACGAGGGATGCTGATATTTACAATGTAACTCAAGATAAAACTGAAAAAATCGGCGGTTTGTTCTTTTTAAGAGGAAACGAGCAGATTGAAGCTTCTGAAATTGTTGCAGGAGATATCGGAGCGATTTCGAAATTCTCTACCACAGCAACGGGAGATACATTAGCTACGAAAAACGATCCTACACTATTTAAAAAACTGAAGTATCCAAGACCAAATCTTTTTATAGCGGTAGAACCTGTATCGAAAGGCGATGAAGACAAAATATCTTCAGCTCTTGCAAAACTTCAAGAAGAAGATCCTTCTTTCGTTTCTAAAAGAGACCCGGAAACAAAACAGCTGGTTATCGGCGGACAAGGAAATGTACAGCTTCATATTATTCGAAACAAACTGTTGGATTCTTATGGCGTTGAAACGAAGGTTGTTCCTTTCAAGATCGCTTATAGGGAGACAATTCGCGGAAAATCAGATGTACAAGGAAAACATAAGAAACAATCCGGCGGTGCAGGACAGTATGGAGATGTTCACATTCGTTTTGAGCCTACAGAGGAAGACTTTGTATTTGACGAAGAAGTATTCGGCGGATCTGTTCCAAAGAACTATTTCCCTGCTGTTGAAAAAGGACTTCAGGAATCTATGCAGAAAGGACCATTGGCAGGCTATCCTGTAGTAGGAGTAAAAGCTACACTTTATGACGGATCCTACCATGCAGTAGACTCTAACGAGATGGCCTTTAAACTAGCGGCTCAGCTTGCCTTTAGAAAAGGAATCGAAGAAGCTCAGCCTATCCTTCTTGAACCGATTATGAAAGTTGAAATCAATGTTCCGGAAGAATATATGGGAGATGTAATGGGGGATATGAATAAGAGACGGGGACGTATCTTAGGAATGGAACCTCAAGAAGACGGTTCACAGACTATTGTGGCAGAAGCTCCTCATGCAGAACTGTTTGAATATTCTATCGATCTTCGTTCTATGACTCAAGCAAGAGGAAATTTCTTTATGGAATTCGAACGCTATGAAGAAGCCCCTCATAATGTTGCTGAAAAGATTATTGAAGCGAGTAAAGAAGATTAATAAAGGCGGGATTGCTTCGCAACCCAGGCAGGATGCCCTTGGCACCTAGGCACTAGGCAGCACACCTTTGGTGGCTAGGGAAGAGAGAGGAAAAGAGAGGAAAAGAGAGGAAATAGATTATAGGGAATAGGTAATAGGGATGGAGGAAAATGCGGAGCATTTTCTACGTATAAAAGGCGTCGTTAGACGTTCCCCTGCTTCCGACTCTCCACTCTTTTCTAAATCTCAATTAAATATTGTATAATACCTACAATAATGGTATAATAAAAATGTCTCTAGATAGAGACATTTTTACGAAATGTATAGTCAAAGATAGTCAAAGTTAGAGGTGTGGAAATGGCAGGATTGACAAATAGTATAGAGGAGTTTTTAAAGAAACTTCTATTGGAAACAGAAGACGGAGTGCTTGAAATTGGAAGAAATGACTTGGCAAATCATTTTAATTGTGCTCCTTCCCAAATAAATTATGTATTGACGACCCGTTTTACTCCCTATGAAGGATATCATATAGAAAGTAGAAGAGGCGGAAGTGGGTATATTAGAATAATGAAGCTTTCTTTTAAAGAGCAGCCGAATATCAGAGAGCTTATCAATGAGGCAGTAGGACCAACGATTACAAAAAACAAATGCTATCATCTGATCAACACCTTAGTGGAAGAAGATGTTTTAACACAAAGAGAAGGACAGCTGATTATGCATGGATTAGAGGATACTGCCCTTACCAATGTAGACAATAGTAAAAGAAACGAAGTTCGTGCTGATATTTTACGCAGTATTTTATTGGTGCTGCTTAGATAGGAGGAAATCCATGAAATGTGACAAATGCGATCAAGATGCCGTAATAGAAATTAACGTTTTAAGCGATGAAGGCTCCGCCAAAATCGCCCTATGCGAATCTTGTTATCAAAATTATATAGAAGAATTTGATCAGCCGATGATAGAAAATAGTTCAGGGGATGAAGAATACAAATTTTTTCAGCAGATATTGTCGGAATTAGTCAGTTCTATGCTTGTACCGGAAGAAACGGAGAAAGCAGTTTTAGAAATGCATTCGGAAGATCTTGAAGAGAACAAAACTTCGAAAAACTGCAGCCATTGCGGCACAAGCTTCAGCTGGATTTTGCAAAACGGAAAGTTCGGCTGCGATCACTGCTATGAGGAATTTAGAAATTCTATCGATCAGATACTCCTTCAGACCCAGGGAACGAACGAACACAAAGGCAAGGTGCCGGAAATATATGAAGGGCTTCGTACGATCCGAAAAGAAATTCGAGACAAAGAAGATCAGTTAAGAGAAATGGTTTACGAAGAGAAATACGAAGAGGCTGCCTCAGTAAGAGACGAGTTGAAGGGTCTAAAGAGCGAATTAATTAAGGCGAGTGATCAGATCGATGAAAGATAATATAAAAG
>JAAZME010000303.1 GCA_012798975.1 Gallicola sp. | reverse complement strand
GGTCTTTTTTTGTGTGAAAGATTAAAAAAAGAAGTGTTGAATGTGAAGAGGGGAGTTATAGTAGAAATATGAAAGAAAGATTTCATTAACTCCCCTCTTCCCTCTTTCACACTCCACACTTCATTTCTTCTATATCCCTATCTCTTTTTCTAAATCCTCTAAGTCCATTTCCTTATATTCCCCTGGCTCTAGGTCTTCAGGGAGCGAAAAGGCGCCTATTTTGATTCTTTTTAGGAAGAGTACTTCGTTTCCGGTATATTCGAACATACGCTTAACCTGGTGGAATTTTCCCTCGTAGATGGTAAGGTGGGCGGTGTGGTCGCTTAATATTTCAAGCTCTGCAGGTTTTGTCGTAATATCTTCGTTAATGAGATAAATGCCTTTCTTGAATTTTTTGATGAGTTTTTCTTCGATTTTTTCTTTTGTTTTTACAAAATAAGTTTTAGGAATTTCTGATTTGGGGCTTGAAATTTTATGGGCAAATTTCCCGTCGTTTGTAAGAAGGAGAAGTCCTTCTGTGTCGATATCAAGTCTGCCTACAGGAAAAGGATCACGTGCCTGGTCTTCCGGGATTAAAATATCGACTACGGTTTCCTGATTATAGTCTTCTGTTGCAGAAATAATTCCTGCCGGCTTATTCATCACAAGGTAGATATACTCCTGATATTCTATGAGAAGGTCTTTATAATAAAGCTCATCTTTTTCGGGGTCGATAAGTGTAGCGCTGTCTTTTATAACTTCATCGTTAACGGTGACAACGCCTTTTTTCATTTCTTTTTTTATAGAAGACCTTGTACCATAACCTAAGTTTGCAAGGATTTTATCAATTCTTATTTTTTTCATAGGAACCTCTTTCTATTTAATATCCATATTCCGATACAAACAAGTATCAAACCGATAATTAAATTATAATTCAAATATTCCCCCGGTAGTAGGGCTAAGGATAAAAAAGAACCGAAGATGGGAATAAAAAGCTGATATACCGAGATTTCTCCGGATTTATAATGTTTTAATAGCTCATACCATAAGGTAAAAGCAGCTGCAGAAATAAATGCGCTATAAAAAAGCAGAACAATAGCAAAAGGCGTCCACATTAAAGGAGAATGCTTAAAAATCTTTCCAGGGATTAGAAGAAGGAACGAGCCGAAGATCATTTGTCCTAATGTTAGAGTCAGCGGATTCATATCTTTCCCTTTTAACTTCACAAGAATTGTTCCTAAGGCATTTGCTAAAGAAGACATCAAGAGAAATCCTTCCCCAGTTAGACGAAAACTAAAGTCCAGTCCCATGGAGATATTTGCGGCGAAGATCCCGCCGAAGCCAAAAGCGAGAGCGATGATCTTTCGAAGACTTAGGGGATCATCCTTAAAAACAAAATGAGAAAAAAGAACGATCAAGAAAGTAGAGGAGGCCTGAAGGATAGAAGACTTCACTCCGCTTGTATTTCCCACTCCGATATAAAAGAAAAGGTACTGTATCGTTGTCTGAACTAAGCCTAAAAGCAATAAAAACTTTAGATCGACTTTTCCCCCTTTTGTTTTAGTAAAAAAGAAGGAATAAAGGAATACAAGAATCCCAGAAAGAAAAAACCGAATGCCTGCAAAATATATTTTCGTCATAAAATCATC
>JAAZME010000280.1 GCA_012798975.1 Gallicola sp. | reverse complement strand
TCACTCCAAGTATACCGATGACGGGTCTCATTCTCTCACTTCCTCTCGATGTAATAAAGTCTGCACTATAACCAAGTAAGTATATATGTTTACTACGATTAAGAATAATAGTAGCATAGTTTCGAAGAAAGATCAATCTTTTTTTTATAATTCAGGAGAGGAATCTGTTCTATGGAAGGGAAAATCTATTGACCGCTACTTAGAGATTGCATAAGATCAGTTATCTTAAATAACTAAAAGAGGTATAATGAGAGAAAGATTAAAGAGAGGTTATCAAGATAAAATATGAAATTATTCAAACACTATTATAACGTGGTAAAAGTCTTCCTTCGAGGAGGATCCCATTTTATTAAATATCAGATTTTTACAAAAATGCTGGAAGGAGCTCTGCTTTTGCCTTTCTTTTATTGGGCGGTTCAACGTCTTCTAATTTTCGGAGGGTTTAAAGTCATCAGCAACGGAGATATTCTGTCCTTTATACGAACTCCTTACGGGGCGGGGATACTCCTCTTGGGGTTTGTGTTTCTATCCCTTGCGATTCTCGTAGAAATAGCCGGTACGATTACCATTAGTTCTTTAGTCATTCATAAAGGGCCGGAGGTAAGTTTTTACGAGATCATCAAGACAAATATAAAAAAGATGCCAAAATTTCTAGACATCGGCACGGTGATTCTTCTTCTATATCTAGCAGTGTTCATACCTTTAACAGGAGCAGGAATTACCTTAAACTTCTTTCAGAATATCAGAATTCCGAAATTTATCAGTTCGGAAATTTTTGCGAATCCGAAATATCTGGCTTTGTATGTGCTGCTGCTGCTTTTGATGGTCGGTTTTAGTATCTTTCTTTTGTTCACCTTTCATTTTCTTGTGATCGGAGATGAGAGGCCTTTCCAAAGCATTAAACACAGTTTTAGAATGGTGAAAGAAAACTTTTCGGATCTTATGAAGTACTTTATAGGAACGGCTCTGATTAATATTTTTCTCATAAGCGTGATTGTTGTCTGCTGGCTGTTTTTTATTCTTTATATTATTGAAAATGTGCAGATACAAGGTGCAATGGGACGAATCGCTTTGATTGTATTATGGTTTATTCAAATACTGGGTATTCAGTTTGCCTCTATTTTGTTTTTTCCTTTTGAAGTTCATCACTTGACAATGCTCTTTTATCAATTTGCGGAAAGAACACCCGGGTTTTATCATCTGGCAGAGAAACGGGCGAAGCTTATACCAAAAACCAGGGAGCATTTTGTAGATCATCTTTTTGATAGAAAGAGGATGATTATTATTGTAGGTGTACTGGGGATTTTTCTAGCGGCGATTCCTATTGGGATATTTTTCCGAGAACTTTTTTATCCTCAAGCAGCGGTCAAGGTGATCGGCCATAGAGGGGGAGTTATCGGAATCCCGGAAAACAGCATTTCTGCAATTACAGAAGCTGTGAAACAGGGAGCGGATGCTGTTGAAATCGATGTGCAGAGGACAAAGGACGGGGAGTATATTCTCAACCATGATAATACTTTTTCCAGAATGGCTGGCGTTCGAAAAACCTCGCAGGAAATGACGGTCAAGGAAATCAAAGAGCTGGACTTAGGGTATCAGTATCCAAAATTCAAAGGAGAGCGGGTAGCTACTTTAGAAGAGGCGATCGACTCGGTAAAAGGAAAGGCTGGACTCTATATCGAATTAAAGGGAAGTACAGCAGACAAACAAATGGTAGACGATGTTGTGAAGATGGTGAAGGAAAAAGGAGTTAAAGACAGTATTGTTCTTATGACCTTGGATTATAATCTGATCAAATATATTGAAGAAAAATATTCCGAGATAGAATCGGGATTTGTTTACTTCTTTGCCGTAGGCGATCCCGGGAATTTTGCAGCGGATCAGCTGCTTTTAGAAGAAGATGCGGCCACGAGGGATGCCCTAGACAAGATCTTGGGTGCAGGGAAGAAGCCTATCGTCTGGACTGTAAATGACGAAGAGTCTATGGATAAATTTTTGGGAGAAGAAGTTCATGGTATTGTTTCAGATAATGTGGAAAGTTTAGAAGGCAGGATTCAGGCGATCAATGAAAAAAGCGATCAGGATATTATTCTAAATCTGTTCTTAAAAGGAAGCTTTACGCTGCCTTTTCTGAATTTAAGGTTGTAGGGAAGAGATAGGCGGGATCCCTGAGGGGACCCAGGCAGGATGCCTTTGGCACCTAGGTTTTAGGCGGCACGCCTACGGTGGCCAGGGAAAAGGATAGGAAAAGATAGGGGATAGGTTATAGGGGATAGGAAGTAGGGAAGAGATAGGCGGTATGCCTGCAGTAAAAGTGTGGAGAGTGAAAGAGTGGAGTTGTTGAGAATTTTTTCGCTATCGCTCAAAAGTTTTCTTGTGTTAATAAAATAAAAGAAACGCGTCTCATGTTTCTTCC
>JAAZME010000146.1 GCA_012798975.1 Gallicola sp. | reverse complement strand
GTAAATGATCCTGGCCCTTTTCCTACAGCATATAAATCAATCTTCTCCGGTTCCACTTCAAGTCTCTCAAGCATATCTTTTATCATAGGCACTAAAGTCTCGCTATGGGTTTTCTGCTGATTAATATTCATCTCGCCTATAATAACTCCATCTTCCAATAATGCACAAGATGAAATCATTGTAGAAGTATCTACACTTAATACAATCATATTTCAAGCTCCTTTATCAGCTTCTGTTCCCAATTGTTTTTGCCTTCAATTCGGATCTCTCGTTTCTCCTCGTCTATAGAATCAATAAAAATATCCATTTTATTTCGAGGCATATATTCTGGAGCTCTTGATGCCCATTCAATAATGGTAATGCCCTCTGGATATAAATACTGGTCCATATCGATAGACTCCAGTTCTCTCGCATCTTCTATTCGATAAAGATCGATATGATTTATTTCTTTCTTCCCTTGGTAACTTTGTACAATGGAAAAAGTCGGACTTGTAATGTATTCTTTTATGTCCAACCCTTCTCCTATAAACTGCGTCAAGGTTGTCTTGCCTGCACCCATGCCGCCAACAAGAGAAAGCACATCACCATTTTTCAATATTTCGGCTAATCGATAGCCGAAGTCTTTCATTTCATTTTTATTATTTATAATTTTTTTATACATATTCAACACCTCTTCCATTATAGCACAGGGATTTCAGAATCAAAAAACACCTCTCTGTTAAAGAGAGATGTCTTTTAATACTTTTTCAACAACGGTGCAATATGCTTATATAACAGCATAACAACTATACTTGTGAGTGTTCCTTTTATCAAGTTAGAAGGCACCATAGAGAAAAGTATAAAGGTTCCAGCTCCTGATACATATGGATTTGTTTCTGTAAAACTGCGCCCAAATTCTGCCAGATCAATACCATATAAAGGAAATATAAAGAAATAATTGCTTAATGTCGCTAATACTGTCATGCTCAATACACCTGCCATTAGGGCAATAACTGCATTTTTCATAGTGCGGTTTCGATTATAAACAAGTACAGTCGTTACCACAAAAGCCGATGAAATAATAAAATTTGAAAGCTCTCCTACTCCCCCGGTTGAACTGCCTTGGGTTAAGAATTTAATAATAAGTTTTATAAATACAATAAATACTCCGGCTACCGGTCCCATGACAAATCCACCGATTAAAACTGGCACTTCAGAAATGTCAATATCCATGAAGGGCGGTGCAAAAGGAAGGGGAAATCTAAAAAGCATCAGTATAGAAGCGATCGCACCTAGTATTGCTATTTTAACCATATCCTTTGTTGAAATATTACCAATTTTTGACATAAAGTCCTCCTTTGAGGGCATAAAAAAGCCCCGATTATTCTTCGGGGCAAATAAACCAGTTAAACTTCTTCTATCCAGACTTTACTGTCGGTTTTGGAATTTCACCAAATCAGCCTTATAAAAAGGTTCGTGGACTATACCACCGGTGAGGAAACAAACCTCGCCCTGAAGCTTTTCTATTATATCATCTTAAGTCTGATATAACAACACTTATTTCTTCTTGTATTGAAGACATGGAGTTGAACGATCTCCCTCTAAATCTAATGAAACAATATCATATTCATCAATATTTGTAATAATTACAGGAGTGATTGTAGAAGGCACTTTGTCTCGTATAGCATCTAGGTCCGCTTCAACTAATGGATCTCCTGCTTTTACAACATCTCCTTCTTTCACTTTCGCGGTAAACCCTTCTCCTTTCAGATTAACTGTATCCATTCCGATATGGATCAAAACTTCTGCACCTGTGTCAGCAGTAATACCTACAGCATGAAGTGTTTCTGGAATAAGAGATACTTTTCCATCGCATGGACTATAAAAAGTATTTGCGGAAGGCTCTACTGCATAACCATCCCCCATCATCTTTTTAGAAAAAACCTCGTCAGGTACATCCTCTATATTCAATAATCGTCCTTCTGCCGCTGGATACAATACCCCATTATCCACAGGGGCTTTTTCTTCTTTTTTCTTTTTTAAAAAATCAAACATCTTCTTCCTCCTCATATTTTTTATCATTTAACTTCCTATTAGGATATATACCCAAGACTTCGGTTTAACTATAAAGAAGTATAAAATTTTCTTGAGTTTAACTTTTATTTTAAAGAAGAGATGTTTAATAAAAGTAAATAAAAAAAGATCAGCCATAAGCTGATCTTCTGTCGTCTTACAATAAAATTGTAATTTTTGGTCGGGGTGAGAGGATTCGAACCCCCGGCCCCATGGTCCCAAACCACGTGCGCTACCGGACTGCGCTACACCCCGTCTCTCGACGACTTCTTAAGTATACGTTAATTTTTTTAAGTTATCAACCGCTGTTTTTTGTTATAAATTGAATTTTATATCATAAATTCTCTATATTTCTTCAAATATCTCTTTATTTCTAATAATTTTAGGTTTATTAAAAAAGATTTTAATCATGTTATAATAAAGAAAATCCTTTGTAAAAATAACGAAAGAAGGTATACTATGTCAGAATTTAAATTAGGCGTTATCGGCGGTATGGGTCCTTATGCTACCGCTAAATTTATGGAAAATATTACTTTGCATACAAAAGCGGACAAAGATCAAGATCATCTAGATATGGTTGTGTTAAACCACTGCAAAATGCCGGACCGTACACAAACTATCGAAAGTGGAGACAGCACTCTTCTTCTAAGCCATTTTAAAGAAGCCCTGTCGATATTAGAGTTTGCTAAAGTGGATCATATAGCGATTCCCTGCAACACTTCTCACTACTATTATGATGATATTCAAAGTATGACAGATATCCCTATTATCAATATGATTGATGAAACGATCAAAAAAATCGCTGATGAAACACCTGCTGCAAAAATCGTTGTAATGGGAACGGATGGTACTGTAAAAAGCGGTGTTTATGATAAATACGCAAAAAAAAGAGGACTGTATTCAGTCCCCTTGGATAGCAAACAGCAAAAGATTGTAATGGATACGATCTATAATATGAAAAACAATAAGGTAATTTTTTCTCAAGAATTCAATCAATTGATCGATTGGTTTATTTATAAAAATATTAAAGTAATACTTGCCTGTACCGAACTTTCATCCCTTGAGATACCAACAGGATTAAAAGAACGCACTGTAGATGCTATGGATGTATTGATGAAAGAGTCTGTTTCCCGCTGTAAAAAAGAATGGGTCGAATTCTAATCAAAGAAAGCTTCGAAAAGCTGTTCCATCCATTCTTGGTCTTTGACTCCCCCCATCTCTCGAATAGAATGCATAGCAAAAATCGCATTGCCCAAATCAACACTTGCTATTGGCAGCTGTCTGGACAATAACGGACCTAAGGTAGAACCTCCCTTTACATCTGAACGATTGGTATAAACTTGATAGGGTATCTTTTCTCTATCGCAAAGACTTTTAATAACAGAGATAGAATAACCGTCTGAACTATAGCTCATAGAGGAAGACACTTTAAGAACAGGCCCTTGATTCAATAGAGGTTTATGAGTAGGATCCGCTTTTTCAGGATAATTCGGATGAACTCCATGAGCTTGATCTGCAGAAATCACAAAGGAATTCGCCATGGCTTTTGAATAATTTTCGTACTTATTGTTCTTATAAAAACATATTCGTTTTATAATATCGGATAAAATCGGACTTAGCGCCCCCTGCCTGCTTCCTGAACCTATTTCCTCGTGATCGAAGATGCAAACCATAGATGTATTTTCACTATTCCCACTCTTCCACAAAGCTTGAACAGAACTAAATGCCATAGCTAGATTATCTAGTTTTCCGACATGATAGAATTCCTTATCCATTCCTATTCTAGTACCTTTTTGCCGGTCATACAGATTTAAATCAAATCCAATAATCTTTCTATCTGAACTGTATCTGCTTTTTAGCATTTCCTCAAGAGACTCTTCCTCTAATTCTTTTTTTATATATCCTAAAAAAGGCAAGGTGTCTTTTTGGGGATTGAAATCCATCCCTTTATTTACTTTAGGGTTCATATGAATGGCAATATTTGGAATCGTCAACAAGTCTTCTTCAATATTTAGAAGTTCCATATGCGGTGTATATGGATTGTCTCCTTCATAGAATACTCTTCCTGCTATCGATAAAGTACGGTCAAACCATGTTGATAGAATCGGTCCTCCATAGACCTCAGTATTGAGTTTTAAAAACTTATCCTCTTTTATTCTTCCATGAGGTTTTATTTTAAAACCCGGGGAATCGCTATGGCTTGTTATAATTCTAAAATAAGGATGGTCAAGATTTCCTACACGAAATGCAGCTAGTGCAGTACCATTTATAGAGATATAATACTTTTGATCCTTTTCCAATATCCAAGAAGAAGATAAATCTAGAGGTTGATAACCCTCCTCTTCTAAAATCTTTATGATATTTTCTACAGCATGATATGGTGATGGACTGTTATCTATAAAATTCAATAATAAGTTGTTCTTTTCCATATATCGTCCTTTCTAATCCCTGAGCGAGTTTAGCATAGTATAGGCTTTTTTATATTTTGCAGCCCTTGTTAAATCCGCTTCTGTTATTTCATCTATTCGGGATACATTCATATTATGTTCCAAGTCTTTTAATTTTACATTTACTGCAATACTATTTTTCTTCAGTTTTTCTATATAATCAAAATAAAGAGAACCATCCTTTGTTAAAAGGGCCAGCGCTTCTTTTTGATTTTGAGATAGAAAATCAAGATCTTCTATTCTATATCCGCTGTCTTCTACTACATCATGAAGAAGAGCCACAATCTTTTCTTCCCTGCCCTTCACTTTAACACATACATATAAGGGATGAAAAATATAAGGTCTTCCCCCTTTGTCTTTTTGGCCTCTATGTGCTTTTAAGGCTATTATAAAGGCTTTCAAAAGGTTCATATACATACTCCTTTTTGTTTTCCTCTCTATATCATTATAACAGCAAACTGAAAACAAAAAACGCAGATTTGTTCTGCGTTTTTTAATCCAAATTCTTCTTAAAGAAAGTGCACGTCAATAGACGCTCTATTGCTTTTCAACTCTATTTTCTTTTTGCCTTTGTTTAAAAGTATAATTTCTACATCTCCATCAAGAGACTCTTTAATTTTTGCATTCATTTCACCCATCGATGGAGAAGCTAATGGTACGGGATTTCTCTGTTTTCCTTTTATCGATACTTCAGTATTTCCTTTTCGTATCTTTGCCCAGAACGAAATAGAATCAGCATTAAAATCGATAAGCCGGCTTCCTTCTATTGTACTGAATCGATATTCTATTCCTTCATGCTGCAGTAAAAGAAAAAATCCCTTGCGGTATTTCCCAAGCATAGGAACAGTAGCATAACTGAACACAATTCTGCTATTTTCCCAATTATTCGCCTGAAGCCACACGTATTTCTCAGGAAAGCTCGTTCCCCAGTCTTTCTCGATATATCCGTCGGCATCTACTATTTCCCACTTCTTTTCCCCCATACGCAGCTTTCCATTTACGTTATGATGCATACTGGTGATCGAATGATTGCATTCGTTTGGAAAATAGGTAAGCCATCCCATTATATTGGGTTTAAGAAATCCTTTTTTGATCTCAGAAAATTTTCCAAACTCAAAAACCCCCTGAACTCTTCTTCCTTCTATTGTAAAATCCAGCACCGCTTTTTTTCGGATAAAAAGTTATTTCCTATCTTTAAATGGAAGGTGCTGCTTTTCCACTCCAGCTCTTCCAAGGGATAAGAGATATAGTGTGTTTGATGATCTATATTCGTGGTAAATTGCAAAAAAGCATGCCCTGTTTTTTCATGAGTAGTATAACCCCAAATTATTGAAAGCATCAGATCATTTTGTATATCGTCAATTTTTAAGAACCAGCCTTCGAAAGCAGATTTTTTGTGTTTCCCCATCATAATTCCAAATTGTTCCATAATACCTCATTTTATTCTATATCTATTATTGCAAATATCTATCAACTGCTAAGAAAAGAAACACAGATACAGACATCTGTGTTTCTTTTCTAAATATTTCTTTTTGTTTCTATTAAAAACATAGTGTTCAAAATATCGTCATCATTCATTTCTCGATAATCATCAAAATTATTTATAATATGGCGAT
>JAAZME010000317.1 GCA_012798975.1 Gallicola sp. | reverse complement strand
AGCGGTTATTATTATCCACGGTATGGTGGATGTGACGATATTCTGGCACCAGACAGCTTTTATCTATTTTGTTTTTGCTATATCCATGGGGAAACTGTACCCGATGGAAGAGAAAGCAGAAGCGAGGGTTTTGAGCCGGAACAATATTCCTGTAGTGGTGAAAAGCTGCAAGGGAAAAGTTGTTTACAGTGAAGAAGAAAAGAGCGAATTATAAACTAAAGATTTAAAAGCATCGTTGGGTACGGTGCTTTTTTTATAGAGAATTCATTATACTGCTTTTAACTAGGTTAAAAAGGGTATACAATAAGACTACGACATTAAAATATGTTTCTATATTAGGGAGGAAAA
The DNA here is from genome assembly GCA_012798975.1 of Gallicola sp. Taxonomy (GTDB): domain Bacteria; phylum Bacillota; class Clostridia; order Tissierellales; family Peptoniphilaceae; genus JBQKLI01. The sequence goes on along the minus strand of JAAZME010000317.1, from coordinate 10,267 downwards.
AATGAGTTTACGTTTTTGTTCGCTTTCCAGCGGTTCCAGCGGGAACTGTATTTATGTTGAGAGCGACCGGTCAAAAATTTTAATCGATGCAGGCTTCAGCGGCAAGCAGGTGGAGAAGCTGCTTGATTCCATCGATGTGGATCCTTCTGAACTGGATGCGATACTCGTAACTCATGAACATTCAGACCATATTAAAGGTGTGGGGGTCTTGAGCAGACGTTATCGTATCCCTGTCATAGCAAATGAAGGCACATGGTGCGCCATGACAAATAAAATAGGCAAGATTGATGAAGATAATATTCTAATCTTTAAAAACGATCTGTATTTCGGTCTTAGGGATTTAGACATACTTCCGGTTACCACCTCTCACGACAGTGCAGAAGCCTGCGGATATATCATTCAAAAAGGGGAGAAAAAGATCAGTCTCCTTACAGATACAGGTCTTTATAATACAGAGATGATGGACTCGATACGAGGATCGGATATCTTTTTTGTGGAATCCAATCACGATATCGCCATGCTTAAAAATGGAATATATCCTTATCGGCTTAAGCAAAGAATCCTTTCGTCAAAAGGCCATCTTTCCAATGATGACTGTGGAAGGCTTTTAGGAGATGTGCTTCAGGGAAGTGGAGAGAAAGTTTTTTTAGCACACTTGAGCAGCGAAAACAATTCTCCAAGAGTTGCATTTAATACAGTAAACAATTATCTTTTGTCTTTAGGGCTGGATACAGAAAGAGATATCGATATGACCGTGGCCAATCGGTCTTATGCCAGCGGGATTATTGAATTGGAGTAGAAGATGAATAATAAGATTATTACAGTAGGAAACTTGAAAGAAAAATATCTCGTTGAAGCCCAGAAAGAATATGGAAAGAGGCTTTCAGGCTACGGAAAGATAGAAATTATAGAGATAAAAGAGGAGAATCTGGGACAGAATCCTTCAGAAAAAGAAATCGAGCAGGCTTTAGAAAAAGAGAGCCGAAAGATTCTGGAAAAGATCGGTAAAGATTTTTGCATCGTACTAGCCGTAGAAGGAAAACAGTTTGCCAGCGAGGCTTTGGCAAAATTTGTAAAAGAAAAAGAAGTAGACGGCTACGGAGGGTTCTCTTTTATTATCGGATCTTCCCATGGACTTCATCCAGACGTAAAAGAAAGAGGCGATTTAAATCTTTCTTTTTCAAAGATGACACTGCCTCATCAGCTGATGCGGATCGTTTTATTAGAACAGATCTATCGTGTTTGTAAAATCAACAATAACGAGAACTATCATAAATAATTTAGAGAGCTTGGAAAAAATATGGAGAGCTCTAGAAAAGAAGGGTGGACGATCATTTCTAACCAAGAACGGAAATTCACCGTCATTAGGAAATGAGTGGCATGAGCTAGACCTAACTAGCGTTTTCTATTAAAAGGTAAAAGGCTTGAAGATTTTCTTCAAGCCTTTTGCCTTTTTATTCTTTATTTTTCATTTCATCCAAGGTTAACAGTATTTCTTCGCTTGTGATGGGAAGTTTTCTAAAAACGGCTCCTGTTGCGTTATAGACTGCTTGGGTAATCGCAGGAGCAGGGGTGTTCATCACCAGTTCTCCGATGGATTTTGCCCCATAGGGTCCTGTAGGTTCGTAGCTTTCTTCAAAGGCTGTTTCGATAGAGGTGCTTTCTTTTCTGGTAGGAAGATTATAAGAGGAAAAGTCTCTTGTTAGAAGCTTTCCTTTGTCATCGTATCGGACTTCTTCGTAGAGAGCAAAACCGATGCCCTGCATAATACCGCCTTCTGTTTGGACTACGGCTAAGTTTTTGTTAATCACGGTTCCGCAGTCGATAACAGCTTTGTAGTCGATTACCTTTACTTCCCCTGTCAAAGGATCCAGTTCCGTTTCTACAAATCCTGCCATATAAGGAGAAGGGGAGATGGAGGAGCCGAAGCTTCCGATGCCGTTTAGAAGTTTGCCGTTAACACCTTTTGTAAGCTCTGCAGCCATTTCAGCTACTGTACAGAGAAGGCTGTCTTCATGATAGATGTTTTCTTCGGACAATGTCAGTTTTTCTAAAGAGACGCTATATCGTTCAGAAGCTTCTTTCAAAATGTTTTCTTTTAAGTTTTCACATGCATTTTTAACGGCGTTTCCTGTGACATAGGTTCCGCTGGAAGCGTAGCAGCCGGGATCGAAAGGCGTTGTATCGGTATCCGCAGTGATCGGGGTAATCTTTTCGATCTCGCAGCCCAATTCCTCAGCGGCCATCTGGGTCAGTATTGTATCCGATCCTGTACCGCAGTCTGTATCGCTCATTAAAAGGGTGTAATCTCCTGTTTCGTTTAGTCGGATTTCAGCAGAAGCGCTGTCGATATTTGCAATACCGGAACCCTGCATAGCGATGGCCATTCCGATGGAACGGATCTTGCCTTCTTTGGCAGTATAGGATGGGTACTTTTCATCCCATCGGATCATTTCTCTACCTTTTAGAATACATTCTTTCAACTTTGAACTGTTTATAGTTTTTCCGTAAGCTAAAGTTGTTTCGCCTTCGCCGCTGATATTTAAAAGGCGGAGTTCTATAGGATCCATATCAAGCTCTTTTGCCATCTCGTTGACACAGCACTCCAGTGCATAAATTCCTTGGGTAGCACCGTATCCCCGAAAAGCTCCTCCGGGAACTTTGTTGGTATAGACGGCTTTCCCTCGGAAACGGACAGAACGGACTTTATTATAAAGAGGAAGTGATTTTTCTCCTACAGCATTTAAGGTGGTATAAGAATGTTCGCCGTAAGCGCCCTGATCGGAGAGGACAGTCATATCAATGGCCTCAATCCTCCCTTCTTTGGAGGCGCCCATTTTTACAGTAAGCTCCATAGCGTGTCGGGTGTTTGTGGCAGCAAAGGTCTCTTTTCTAGACAAGACAATTTTGGAAGCTCTTCCTGTCATCAAGGTGACAAAACCTGCATAGGTTTCTGTAACGGAGGACTGTTTCCCTCCGAATCCTCCCCCTACACGGGGCTTTATTATTCGGATTCTGGAAGCGGGAATGTCTAGGGCGATGGCAAGCTGTCTTTTTATATGGAAAGGGACCTGGGTTGAGGAGACTACAGTTAGACGATTCCACTGATCCATATAAGCATAGGAGCGGTAAGTTTCCATCATGCAGTGGGCTTGTGCCTGGCATTCGTATGTTCGCTCGATAACATGATCGCATTTTGAAAAAACTTCCTCTGGATCTTCGCCGAAACTTCTTTCAAAATCAGCAGTAAGATTTCGTGTGATATCGCAGCCGCTGACTTTCTGCGGTAGTTTGAAGAATGTTCCATCCTTGTCGTGAATGATGTTTTGATGGTCTTGAGCTGTTTTATAGTCGAGGACAGGTTCTTTAATATCGTATACTACTTTGATTCTTTTTAAGGCCTGATTGCAGGCTTTTTCGTTCTTCCCTACGACAAGACAGACCGGATCTCCTACATAACGCAGCTCTTTATCGAGAATTAAACGGTCATAAGCGGAGGCTTCCGGATAGGATTGGCCTGCGAGGGTAAATCTAGACTTCGGTACATCTTCATAGGTATAGATGTCTACGATGCCGTCAATTTTAAGTGCTTGGGATGTATCGATATTCTTAATTTCTGCTGAAGCATAAGGACTTCTTAAGATTTTTATAATCAAAGTATTGCGATCTGTTAAGTCGTCGGTATATTTTGCCTGTCCCAGAATAATGGAGTCGGCATCCAGCTTCTTTTGGGAATAGTCTAAACCTATTTTTTTTGAATTAAAATTTTTGTTTTTGGTTTCGATATTTTCGGCGGATATCTTTGATTTAAATGTTGTCATAATCACACTCGCAATATTTTTTTATAGCTCTCATTTGGGAAGATTAACCGGTACAGCGGCACAAATTGCCTGCTAGGAAGGTGTTGATTTCATCTTCTGAAGGATTCGTGAAATTCTTTTTTAAATACACCACATTCATAATCAGCCCAGGACTGCAGAAGCCGCACTGCTCGCCCCCTTCTTCGGAAAGAAATGCACCGAACTTTTGAGCTTCTTCCTTTATTCCTTCCAAGGTTGTGACTTCTTTTCCCTCTGCTCTAACAGCTAGATAAGAGCAGGAGAGAATAGGAGTTCCATCAAGCCATACGGTACACAGTCCGCAGTTTGAGGTATCGCAGCCTTGTTTTACACTGGTATAGCCTTTTTTTCGCAGCACTTCTAATAAAGTTTCATCCGGGTCAACATGGGTGGATAATAGGGATTTGTTAACAACTATATCGATTTTCATTTTTTATTTCCTTTAAACATTTCTCGAGGAGGCCTTTTGCTAAAAGTTCGCGATAGCGTTTAGAGGCTTTGCCGTTTGTACTAAGAGGAATTTCATCCAATAATATTTTCTGGCTTTCTTGAAGTATCGAGGGGCCCAGTTCATGGGCTGAAAGATATTTAGAAGTTTTTTCAGCGATCATCGCTCGTCCAGGCCTTGCTCCAACAGCGATTTTGTACTGACCTTCAGTATAAAACAAAGCCATATTAAGCATAGGAAAATCGCCGTAGGTTTTTTTCTGGGTACAGTAGACGCCGATTCCTTTTTTTAGAGGGATCGAAATTTCCATTAAAATATCCTTTGTCAGCGGTTTTTCCAAGGCAAAATATTCTTCTAACGTAATTTTCCCGTATTTATAAAAATATAAAGTAGGGTTTAAAAGAAGAAGACCTGGCAGAAAATCGGAAAAACCGAATCGAGTTATAATGGACCCGCCAAGGGTTGCCATATTTCGGATCTGTTTTGAAACTATAGTCTCCAGCGATTTGCGTATAATCCCTCCTGTTTCATCGTTGAGCAGTTTATGCTCTTCCAGCCGTCCAAAAGAAACCATGGACCCGATTCGAATAGAATCATCGACTTTTTCGATGAAATCGAGCCCTAGATGGGTCAGGTCGACAGCTTTGTTGATCGATTTCTCGCCGAGCTTGAGAAAGAGACCTCCGCCTAAAATGACGTTTCTGGGAGATTTCTGAAGCAGTTCCCATGCTTCGTCGAAGTTGTCCGGTTGTACCATTTTTTTAATTGAATACATAGATTCCCCCTATCAAATTTTGAATATTCCCTCTGATTTTTTCATTATAGCATAAGGAAAATAAAATATGGAGAAATTTAGAAAAAGCAAGGACTTTATGGAAAGTACTTGAAAACCAGTACTGGTTTCAGGGATTCTGGAAACTCTACTAAGAGTTGATTGTGCCGAGAAGAATAGGCTGATAAGATAAAAAAGAGGTGAAAAAATGGATAGTCGAAAAATAGGAGAGCTTATCTGCAAGCTTCGAAAAGAAAAGAATTTAACACAAAGAGAATTGGGAGATCTTCTCTATGTGAGCGATAAAGCCGTTTCGAAATGGGAACGGGGACTTGGATATCCGGATATATCTTTATTAACAGAATTATCCCGGATTTTCCAAATACCTGTCGAAAGTATTATGTCTGGCGAAATAGACAGGGCAGAAAGAATGGGAGATGCAATGAAAAATATACGTTTTTATACTTGTCCGCAATGCGGAAGTGTTTTGACCTCTACAGGGGAAGGAGAGATCTCCTGCTGCGGCAGAAAACTAGAAGACCTTAAAGCGGTAAAAGCAGAAGAAAATGACAAGCTGAAGGTGGAAATTATCGATAACGAATACTATATTTCCTCCAGCCATGAGATGAAAAAGGATCATTTTGTTTCCTTTATAGCCTTTGTCAATGGAGATACTGCCATTATAAGAAAGCTCTATCCCGAATGGGATCTCAAAACGAGACTTCCAAAATTAAGCAGAGGTGTCTTATACTGGTACTGCAGCCGTCATGGTTTTTTCTATCAATATTTAAAATAATTTCAAAAAAATGATATCCTATAGACAGCTTTTATATTTGAGATCATAAGTAGGGTCTATCATGAGAGAAAAACAAGACGAAACCTTTCCAAGAGAAAAGCGTCCGAAAAAAGAGGATAAAAATTCCTATATTATACTAGGTGCCATTATCGGGTTCGCTGCAGGACTCTTATGGGATCATCCTGCTATCGGGATGCTTATAGGGGTTATTATCGGCAAGCTTTTGTATGATGCTAAAAATAAAGACTAAATAAGAGGGCAATGCCCTCTTATTTTATTTTTTCTATTGTAATATCTTTTTTGAAGGAGAGAATTTCCTCACAGCTTGCCAGGTCTTCTGTGAAAGCTGTAGCGGCCCCTGCCATATTTCCATATCGGAAGGATTCTAAAAGATCTTTCTTTTCGAGATACTTCGCTAAAAAGCCCCCGATCATCGAATCTCCCGAACCGACACTGTTGACGGCTTTGCCTTTAGGCACCCGGGCTTTATAGATATTGTCATCTGCAAAAAAGAGAGATCCTTCCTGTCCAAGGGAAATAAGGGCATTTTGAGCGCCCATTTCGAGAAGTTTTCTGCCAGAATGAAGATAATCTTCCATAGTATTGTGTTTTTTTCCGAAGAGCTCCTCCAGCTCTTCCTGGTTCGGTTTGATTAGAAAGGGTTTTTTGAGAATTCCATTTCGGAGTTCTTCTCCGGAAGTATCCAGTATAAAAGGAGTCTGTTTTCTATGGAGTTTTTCCACGAGTGTCTGATAAAAGTCTTCGGGAAGAGAAGCCGGTTTGCTGCCGGATAGAACAACCCAGTCATTTTCATCTATGTTATCGAATGCAGCAAGAAAATCCAGAATCTGTTTTTCAGAGAGATTTGGACCGGGGCCGTTGATTTGAGTTTCTGCTTCGTTTTTTATTTTTATATTGATTCTTGTGTTTTCAGCGGTTTTAATAAATCTTGTCTGGATGCCTTCTCGGTTTAACCTATCCGCAAGGTGATCTCCCGTAAATCCCCCTGCGAATCCTAGAGCTGTAGAGGGAATGTGAAAGCGGTTGAGAATTCGGCTGACATTAATTCCTTTTCCTCCGGGAAAGATATATTCTTTATGAGCGCGGTGGGTTTTTCCAGGGTCTAGATCCTTTATATAAAGGAGCAGGTCCACGGCAGGGTTAAGTGTAACAGTATAAATCATAATATTCCTCTTTTTAAATGATCTTTTAAAGGTTAAAAAGCTGATGAGATTCATCAGCTTTTCTTATAAGGAGTAATCTAAATTTCTGCTGGAGATCCATGCGTCATAAGTGTTTCCTGTAACAATACTTGTAACAACTGCACGGCACCAGATTCTTTCCGTTCCGTCCGGTACAATATCATAAATATATACTTCGGCGCCTCTAGAGACATAGGTAATTACCGATGCGTTAATATCCGGAGCGCTTCTAAGATTAGCTTTAGCGCTGGTAACTGTAGTATTCAAGCCGATCAGTCCGTTTAGATAGGCTTGAGAGTATGCAGCATCTTGTACACCTCTTGCTTGAGATGCAGCAGCTTTCTGCTCTGCCGTTTTACGAGATTGGTCTGTCTGGCTGGAAGAGAGAGCTTGATTTGTATTTTCCTTTCCAGAAGCAGCGGTTTGACTCTTGTTCTTAGCGGCAGATAAATCCTCTTTTGCTTTCTTTATTTCTTCATTGTTCGGATCTTGTGCGGCATAAGCAGTCAGAACTTTTTCTGCGGAACTGTAGTCCATATCTTCAATAGAAGACTTGGCAAATTCCAACACAGCCGTTTCCATTTTCCCGATTTCTTCATTGGCTAAAGTTTTTATCTCTTTTGCTTCTTCGGGAATGGCTGCTAAAAGCTCCAACGCCTGCTGGTACTGTCCCTTTTGAATACTGTTGAGGGCGTTGTCGTAATTGCTTTGAGCCTGAGAATAAGCCTTGGACTCTTTTAATTTTCGAAGAACCTCCGGTTTTGCATCTTTATCGGCCAGCTGCTGATAAGCGTCTTGAGCTAAGGCGTATTCTCCGCCGTTAAAGAGACGATCCGCCTGATCCAATTTTGAATGATAGCTGTAATAATTCCATCCAACGAAAAGAAGTATCAGTGCTGCGATTCCAAAAACGCCCAGTGCAATATATTTTCCTGTGCCCTTATTTTCTGGAGCAGATTTATGGGACGGAACCGGTTGTTCCTCTGTTTTTCGATAAGAAGAAATCGTATTCTTCTTTTGAACAAGATCTCTTCTTTCTCCGCAGTTTAGACAGTAGACATCCTCTGGATCCATTAAGGCTCCGCAGTTTTCGCAGCGGTGATATTTTCCGGTAGTATCATTGGAGACACTTTGACCGCAGTGTTTGCAGAATTTGTCCCCGTCATGAACGTCGTTTCCGCACATTTTGCATTTCATAACCTTTCCTCCTAAAATAATTATTATATTGATTATAGCAGAAAAAGGGCTGGACGTATCCGGCAAAAGGTAGTAAAAGCGGGTTTTAATAGAGAATTCAAAGGTTTCATATGATATAATACACCCTAGAATAAGGAAAGGAAGTGGCGGTATGGGAGAAGAATTTGAATATGCCTGCGAATGGATGACTCCGACGGAAGAGTTGAAAGATATAAAGGAAATAGAAAGATCTCTCATAAAAAGGTATCGAAAATATCTCTGGTCTAAATTTATAAAAGGAATCAAAGAATACGATCTGATCCAAGAGGGGGATAAAATAGCGGTAGCCATCTCTGGAGGAAAGGACAGTCTTCTTTTAGCGAAGCTTTTTCAAGAGCTTAAGAAAAATGGACATAATAATTTTGAACTGGAATTTATCGCAATGGATCCAGGGTATCATCCTGAGATCCGGAAACTTTTAGAGGAGAATCTAGCACAGCTTGAGATCCCGGGGAAAATTTTCCCTGCAAATATATTCGACGTTGCAGAAGAAATAGCAAAGGATAATCCCTGCTATATCTGTGCGAGAATGAGACGGGGTGCTCTATATGCTAAAGCCCAAGAACTCGGCTGCAATAAGCTAGCCCTAGGGCATCATTTCGACGATGTTATAGAAACGATACTTTTAAACGTTCTTTGTGCAGGAAATTATAAAACAATGATGCCGAAGCTTCATGCTCAAAACTTCGAAGGCATGGAAATTATCAGACCTCTTTATCTCGTAGAAGAAAAGTCTATTATACGATGGATGGAATATACAGGGCTTACTCCATTAAATTGCGCCTGTATGGTAGCGGCGAAAAAAACAGGATCTATGAGAAAAAGAATTAAAAAATTGATAGAATTCTTAGAAGAGGAAGACTTTGCAAATGTAAAAAAATCCATCTTCCGATCTTCTCAGAATGTAGATATTTCAAGGGTTTTAGGATATGAAGAAGGGAAAGAAAAGTATTTCTTTTTAGACGACTACGGCAAGTCGGATTTATAAAGGTTCTTAGTATTAAAAAGAATATATCTGTGATAAGATATAAATAATGGAGCAGATTACTAAGTATTAAAAGGAGTGGATTATATAATGAATACGTTGACCGCGAAAATCCAAGAAGGACTTTACTATCTTGGTGTAAATGACAGAGATACCCGTTTGTTTGAAAATATGTGGCCTTTGCCAAAAGGGGTTGCATACAATGCTTATTTGATTCTTGACGAAAAAACTTGTCTTTTAGATACCGTTCGAGTGAACAAAACAGACGGTTTTATGGAAGGCTTGGAGGAAGTACTGGACGGAAGAGACTTGGACTATCTTGTAGTCAATCACATTGAGCCGGATCATTCCGGAAGTATCAAGCCGGTATTGGAAAAATATCCGAATCTTACTTTTATCGGAAACGCAAAAACAAGACAAATGCTTGAAAGCTATTTAGAGCTTACGCCAGGAGATGACCGCTTTATTGTAGTAAAAGAAGGGGACACGATAGAGCTTGGGGAGCGTGTTTTAAACTTTGCGATGACACCGATGGTTCACTGGCCGGAGTCTATGGTAACCTATGAATCTACAGGAAAAGTACTATTCTCACAAGATATTTTCGGAGGATACGGAACATTAAACGGTACGATTTTCGACGATCAGATGAACTATGATTTCTTTGTGGACGAATACAGAAGATATTATTCAAATATTATAGGAAAGTATTCTCAAATGGCGATCCGTGCCCTACAAAAGGTAGAGAAATTAGATATCGACATTATCTGTCCTGTTCACGGCTGTGTATGGAGAAAAAATCCTGCAAAAATTATCGGCGATTATGCGAAATGGGCTTTTCAGGAAGTAGATGGCGGCGTGATCATTATCTATGGTTCTATGTACGGCACTACTGAAAATATGGCAGACGTATTAGCCCGCTATGTAGCAGAAGAAGGCATTCGGAACGTAAAAGTATTCGATGTATCGAAAACACATGCTTCTTATCTATT
>JAAZME010000224.1 GCA_012798975.1 Gallicola sp. | reverse complement strand
GTCATATACAAAATATCCAGCTGTCCTATGACTTTCTCTAATTTCTTAGCTTCTTCATAACTGCATTTTTTGTTATTCAGTTCTATTTTTAAATACTCAGGGATCTGGAGCTCTTCTGGAGATATAAATACAAAATGATTATCATCGTAATTGCTCATGGCTTTTGTTAAGGAATGAACCGTTCTTCCAAATTTCAAATCTCCGCAGAAACCGATCGTCAAACCGCTGAATTTTCCTTTTGTTTCTTTTATTGTCAACATATCTGTTAATGTTTGAGTTGGGTGCTGATGACCGCCGTCTCCCGAATTGATAAGAGGTACAGAGCTGTAATGGCTCCCCCAGTTTGATGAACCTTCTTTAGGGTGTCTCATGGCTATGACATCCACATAATTGCTCACCGTTTTTATGGTATCTGCTAGTGATTCTCCTTTTGAAGTAGATGAGGACTGGCTTTCTGAAAATCCGATACAATCTCCGCCGAGTCTATGAATCGCTGACTCAAAACTTAAACGGGTTCTTGTAGACGGTTCAAAAAAAAGAGTCCCTAAAATTTTTCCCCTACATGAATTAGAAAAATTCTCAGGACTCTTATTAATGTCTTGAGCTAATGCCATTATCTCGTCAATCTCTTCAACGCTAAAATCATCCGTATTGATTAAATTTCTACCTTTAAGCATTGAAATACCTCCTTTATTATTAATCCTTTTTTATGGATATGCTAATCTTTTTCGTATTTAAAGATACCACAACTCATGATGAATAACAAGTAAATAAAATCAATATTCTCCTTATATTTTATATTCTCAATATTTGGGTATATATAAACAGAAATACTTAATTATTTTGAAAGGAGAATTCAATATGACTACTAATGAAAACAATCTAAAAAAAGACTCTAAAGAGCCGGCTAAAGGAACTTATAAAGGTTATAAAGACGATAAGCACCCATTAGATAATGAAACAGACTCTGATATCTATTCAAACAGCACTTGCGAAGAAGGCGATACTAAAATGAAAATACCAACTGAAAATTCTGTAGAAGATGCTAGAGAATGGACAAATGAAAATCAAAAATAAAAAAAATTCTGATCATTAAATAATGATCAGAATTTTTTTTATCTTATTTGTCCTTGACCTAATATAATATATTTGCTTGATGTCAGCCCCTTCAGACCAACAGGACCGCGAACATGCAGTTTTTGAGTTGAGATTCCCATTTCGGCTCCCATACCAAATTCTGAACCATCTGTAAAACGGCTGGATGCATTTACATACACGCAGGCACTATTCACTCTTTGAGTAAATGCCAGGCTATTATTGTAATCGTTTGTAATGATAACATCTGAATGATGGGTTCCGTATTTTTCAATATGCTTAATAGCTGTATCTACTGAATCCACTACTTTGATAGAAAAAGCATAATCTAGATACTCTTTATAAAAATCTTCTTCTGTTGCCGCCGAAGCATTTTTGATTTTACCGATGGACTTCTCACAGGCATGCACATCGATTTTATACTCATTGATAATCTTCTCAAGCCCCTTGTAAAAGGAATCCCCGACAGTTTCATGCACTAAAATTGATTCCATGGCATTGCAGACACCGATTCTTTGAGTTTTTGCATTTTCAATTATTTTCAATGCCATATCGATATCAGCACTTTCGTCTACATAAATATGGCAATTTCCTTCTCCAGTTTCTATTACCGGCACTGTTGCATTTTGAACTACAGATTGAATAAGTCCTCTGCTGCCTCTTGGAATTAATACATCTACATATCCATTTAATTTCATCAATTCCTGAGCAGATTCCCGTGTAGTATCTTCGATAAGCTGAACACAGTTAGGGTCTGTGCCACAATTTTTAAAGGCTTTTTGTACCGCTTCTACAATTTTTTTATTTGTTTCTATGGCTTCTTTTCCGCCTCTTAAGATTAAAGCATTCGAAGACTTTAAACATAAAATACTACAGTCTAAAGTAACATTTGGACGTGCTTCATAGATTATGGCAACGACTCCTAATGGCACGCTTGTTTGACCTATTTTTAATCCATTTGTAAGGGTTTTCATATAATCCATCTTTCCAATTGGATCTTCTAAATCATAAACTACTTTTACTGATTCCTGCATTGATTTTATACGATCTTCAGTAATTAATAATCGGTCGAGCAAACCTTCCGTAAGACCATTTTTTCTGCCGTTTTCCATATCTATTTGATTGGCTTCAATAATTTCTTTTGAAAACTCAGATAATTGATTGGATATTTCTTGCAGAATTTTATTTTTTTCTAAGGTAGTTTTTCCCTGCAGTTCATACGATGCTTCTTTTGCTTTCTCACCTATATGTTTTAACATTCAGCTCTCCTTTTTCTAAAAATAGTTCCAATTTCTTCGCCATTCACAATTCTGCGGATAATATTCATATCCTCGCCGCTTGCGATAACAACATCGATGTACTGATCTAAACAAAGTCTGCAGGCATTGATTTTAGTTACCATACCGCCAGTTCCGACTTTTGTATTGCTCCCTTTCGCAATTTGGAAAAGAGATTGATCAAATTCATTTACTTCTGTAATTAATTTGGCATCTGGATTTCTATGAGGATCATCGTCATACAATCCGTCAATATCAGATAAAATAATCAGCAAATCCGCATGAATAAAACGAGCAACTACTGCAGAAAGGGTATCATTATCTCCATATTCTATTTCTTCTGTAGAAATCGTATCATTTTCATTGACGATGGGAACTACATCCATATCCAGAAGTTTTTCAAACACATTAATTGTGTTTTCATACATGATGGGGTCTGTTTCGATTTGACGTGTTATTAATAATTGAGCAATATTATAACCGAAATCATTCATAGCCTTTTTATATGTGTTCATCAAGACAACTTGTCCGACAGCAGATGTTGCCTGTTTGCCTATCGTATCTCTAGGTCTTTCTTCTAAACCTAGAAACTTCGTACCGCAGCTGATCGCTGCAGAGGACACTAGTACTACTTCTACTCCATGATTTTTCAAATCTGCGATAGCCCAAGACAAATCCTCAATTTTTGAAAGATCCACAGTTCCATTTTTATGGGTTATAGAAGAGGTCCCTACCTTAATTACTACCCGTTTAACTTTTTCTTCAAATCGTTTCATTTACCTTTCCTTTAGCTCCTGCTGTAATTGAGTAATTGATTTGGTTGAAATATTTTCCTCCGATATTTCAAGCAGTTCAATAATCTCCTTTAAATCTTTCTGATTTTTAACTTCTATTTCCATATAGGGATATGGATAGGTCTTCTCATCCCAATAATCAAAATCTAGTCTTGCTCCTTGGAATTCATAGGAATATCTTTCCTTAAACCCTTCCTGCATCTGGTCAAACTGTAAATTTTTTAATATTTCTTTCATTCTATCCACATGATCAAATTCTACAGTATATTCATAATTTTCTCGGACTGTATCATTTTGTATCTTCTTTTTGAAAGTAAGCTGATTCTTCGAAATATTATTATCCAGATCTTTTAGCTGACGTATTCTTAGATAGGAATCTTCCTCTATTAAATCAAATGAAGAAGAACTAATTACAGTATTTATCTGCTTTTCATGAGCTATTTTTTTTGCTCCTAATGCTATAGCCCTTTTCTTTATCTTCTCGATATCTTCATTTAATATTTTGACTTCTAATTCCTGT
>JAAZME010000020.1 GCA_012798975.1 Gallicola sp. | reverse complement strand
TTCATTATAAAAAAGATAGTTTTAATAAAGATTAGCTTTCTTAGATATTTTGTAGCATTTCAAAACCATCTTACGGTATTACTCTTATTTTATCATAGGAAGAGCAGGAACGGGTCAAGGCTCGTTATAATAAAAAAGAACACCCTTTAAGGTGCTCTTCTAAAAATCTATGCTTTTGCATTGCTGATCGCAAAGTTTAATTTTGGTATCATTTGTTTTTTACGGCTTAACAGACCCGGCTCTTCAAAGCTGTTGTCGACTAACGGCTTGTCGAAGGCAGCGGCTATTTCTTCTGTAAAGTCTCCTGCTACAAGGACTATTGATGTTTCGTTGAAGATATCTGTAAGCATTAAGACAAAGGTATTTTCTCCATTTTCCTTAATGACTTTATTCATAGCAGTGATCAGTTCTTTTTTCACCGACTCTAGATATTCCATATCCATAGTAAAGACTTGAGCTACTCGGATGGTTTCGCCTTCGATAGAGAAAGCTTTTACATCCTGCTCTAAAAGTTCTTGAGGTGTTTTTCCCTCGATAGACGTTCCAGCTTTGAACATATCCAAAGCAAATGCTTCTACGTCGATTCCCGCAATTTTTGCCATTCGTTCTAATACCCATGCATCTACTTGGGTTGAAGTCGGGGAACGGAATAATAAAGTGTCGGATATAATCGCCGCACAAAGAATTCCTGCCGTTTCTCGGCTTGGACGGATGCCATGTTCAAAAAACATCTTTGAAACGATAGTGCTGGTAGATCCTACCGGTTCGTTTCTAAAGAATATCGGTCCGAATGTAGACACATTTGCCACTCTGTGATGATCTACGATCTCGATGATTTCCGCATCTTCGATATCGCCAATAGACTGAGTTTTTTCGTTGTGATCCACTAAGATCAGTTTCTTCTTCTTGTTTGAAAGAAGATGGTATCTTGAAATAGAACCTATCACTTTGTTTTGATGATCAAGAACAGGATAAGCTCTAAATCTTGTGTTGCTCATTACATGCTGTACATCGTCTAAATAATCTTCCTGATGGAAGAAGACCAGCTCGTCTTTTGTCATTACATGGGAAACCGGCACAGCTTGGGGAAGGATTCTCGCTGCAATAAAAGAAGTATAGTCCGTATGAATGACGGATACATTGTTTTTCAAGGCTTTGTCATAAAGATCCTTATCCAGATCAAGGCCTCCTGTAATAATCAAAAGAGACACTTTCTTGTTAATAGCATCTTCTTGTGCTTCTTTGCGGTCTCCTGTAATGACAATATCATTTTCCATAATAAAACCGTCTGTACTTTCCGGTTTCATCGCATGAACCACCATTTTCCCGTTCATAGGACGTGGATTTTGAGGCTTTATGATAAAATCTGCTGTCAATACGTCCATGATATTTTCAACCATCGTTCCCGAACGGCCCAAAATATTATCATCCCACACATCGATATAGCTTCCGGTAAGATTGGAAAGTGTTGCGACCCCTACAAGATTTTCATCGTAGTCGATAATGGGAAGACTGTCGATTTTGTGTTCGTTGATTAATTCTAAAGCTTTCATAATGGAAATTTCCGGTGTGATACAATATGCATTATCCATTTTCAAGTCTTTTACTTGAGGCTGCATGGTATCTTTGAAAAGAGGTGCAGGTACATTAAAATAATCTAATACATATTTTGTCTCTTGGCTTAATTCCCCTAAACGGATGGGAACGGCATTATACTCATTTCTTTTTCTTTTAAACTCAGCATAGCCGATGGCTGCACAGATTGAATCCGTATCCGGATTTTGATGTCCCGAAATATAGACGGTCTCTTTCATAGTTTTCCTCCTAATGCTATTTTACTAATCCAGATGCTTGATTTACTGGAATGACAAAAAGAATTCCTGCTCCCGGTGCATCTAAATTAATTTCTTCATCTATTTTTTTCGTAATGGCTTCTGATTCTTCTTTTTTTACAAGCATCATTACAATTTCCTTTTCCGGTTCTATCGTTAGATGAAATAATGTTTCGTTTTCATGAACTCCTGAACCTCTGGCTGGTATTATTGTAGCACCTTTTGCTCCTGCACTGGAAGCGAACTCTACAATCTCTTCCCCATAACCTCTTTCCACAATGACAAACATCGCTTCATAATTTGAATTCATAGAATCTGTGTTTTCCTCCACTTCGCATACTTTCGTCTTCATATGGGTTCCTTTTATCGCTGAAAGAGGGCTTGAGAAACAAACGCCTCGATTTCTTTTATCAAAATGAAAGATCCGAGTCAGCTCTTGATGAAGCCTGTCTTCCATTGAAGAATCTACGATCATTAAAAGGATTTCTTTTTTCATTTCATACAGTTCTAATAGATGAAGCAGCGGACTCGGATTTGTTCCAATACCGTAAAGGATTGTGCCGCCTCGGACACCAAGATTCTTGGCTTCTTTTAAAACTTTGCTTGCTTTGCCATGATCAACAATGACAGTAAATATTGAGCAGTTACAATTAAGCATTCTCTAAACCCTTCCTTCTCTTTCGATCATATATTCTACCTAATACCATAATAGCGACAACTGGAGTCATAGCAACCATGGCAATAATTCCAAAACCGTCCACAAGGACATTTGCTGTCGGAACCGACTCGGCTACTCCTTGGGATAAAGCTAATATAAAGGTTGCCGTCATGGGGCCGGAGGCTACTCCTCCCGAGTCAAATGCAATTCCTACGAAAATCTCCGGTACTTTGAAACTCATTGCCAAAGCCAGCAAAAATCCCGGTACAATAAACATCCACAGTCTAAGCCAAGGAACTAAAATACGCACCATAGATAAAGATACTGCAATCGCCACACCAATGGATAATGTAATAAGAATCATTTTTCTCGAAATAGAACCTGTCGTTACTTCTTCTACTTGATTCGATAGTACATAGACTGCAGGTTCTGCCAATACAACAACCATACCGAGTATTAAGCCCAGTATCGGTAAAATAACAGCTGCCGCATCCATAGAAGCAATGGTCTGCCCCATAATTCTTGCAAGATCCATAAAACCGGTATTCACTCCGATTAAAAACAATACAAGACCTAGAAAGGTATAAAGAACCCCTACCATTGTTTTGCGGAATATTTTTTTATCGATCTTGAAAAAGATTTTGTTAAAGATTAAAAACGTAATGACAATCGGCGTAATCGCCATCAAAGATTCAAAAGCCGGATGTCCAATCGCCCCTAGAAAAGGACCTGCCACCCCTTCTACTGGAACAAAAATTTCCGGTGTTCCCTGAATCGTATCGAGACCTAAAACTAAACTCATAACCATCACCGCTAGAATCGGTCCCGTGGAGGCAACTCATACGAGTCCAAAGCTGTCCTTTTCTCCGTCTGTAGAGCCTTTCATCATAGAAACTCCAAGACCCATTACTAAAATAAAGGGAGTAGTCATCGCTCCTGTAGTCGCTCCAGAAGAATCAAAGGCAACGGCATGAAACTCTTGCGATACAAAAATCATCATAATAAAAATAATTGCATACACCAGCATAAAAAATCTGTTTAAGGGTCTATCCTTTAAAATCCGCAAAAACCCAAACCCGATCATCGTTCCTACTCCTAAAGATACTACTGCTACTATAAAAAAAGGAGATAAAAGATTTCCCATGGCGTCGGAAACTTGTCTTGCCAAAATCAAAAGATCCGGTTCTGCAACGGATATAATAAATCCTAAAAATAAACCTAAAAGAAATACAACGGCTTGATTACTGGATTTTGCAACAAATTTCCCCATCTGCGCGCCAATTTCATTAATCCCCAGATCAACCCCCCAAAAGAAGATTCCCAACCCTGTAATAATAAGAACCACTCCAATTAAAAATCTCCAGAATAAATCCCCCGGAACTGGAGCAATGGTAAAATTCAAAATCATTACAATTAAGGTAATCGGCAGTACCGATAAAGATACTTCTTTAAACTTGTCTAATAAAATATTCATTTCTTCACCCTCTCTATCGTTACTCTCTTTTATGATAACATATTTTCAAAGGAAATTGTTTTTATACCCCTCTCAAAAGCACGATTTTAGAGCTTTTCGAAAAAATCGGTGCTGAAACAAACTCTATATTTATCTATAGGAGAGATTATGAGATTATTTATTGCTGTTGAATTATCCCAAGATACAAAAAACAAACTCCACCGCCTTCAGAAAAACCTTAAAGGCTATATAAATTCCGGTAATTTTATTCCAAAAAACAACCTTCATCTGACTTTAAAATTCTTAGGAGATTGTACGAAAGAAGAAAAAAACAAAATTATCGAAACCCTTTCCGTTCAAACTTTTGCAAGACCTTTTACTATGGATATCGTGAAGATCGGAACTTTTTCCAATCGAAAAGCGAAAATCCTCTGGGCTGGAGTGGAGAAAAACCCTGCTCTTGTAAAACTTGTATCCGATATTGAGCAGTCTTTGTCTGAGCTGTCCTTTAAAAAAGAACAGCGAGAGTATAAAGCCCATATTACTTTGGCACGAAAAATTATCTGGAAAGAAAAAATAAAAAAGGAGATCGAAACTATCTCAGAACCTGTTTCTTCTTTTGTTCTCTATGAAAGCCTCTTTACAAAATCCGGCGTCCAATACAAAGAAATTTTCCGATTCTATCTTCGATAAAAGTTTCTGTTTCTAATTGATAATCATTATTGACAAAAATCCAAATAGGGAGTATACTGAATTTGGTTAGCCGATACTAACCAATACATTTCAGAAAGGATAATCATGTTTGAAAAACTATTAATCAGCCATTGCGCCCCTACCTTAGCAGGAATAAAAACGGGAAATCTTTTTTCCTATCACCATCCCTCTGGTGAAAATATCGTTTCTCTGCTTGCTATATGGAACGAAAAATTAAACACTAGAGGCATCTATCTCACCTCTTTAAAAAATAAAGATAGCTGCACACTAATTTATATATATAGAAAAAAAGAATTGCTGAATCTTCTAGAAAAAGAAGAGATACAAAGTTTTCTTGAAAAACAGGATTATCCTTTATTCAGTTTGGACTCTGTACTGGATCATCTTAGAAAAAGACTTTTGATGTCTAAAGATTTCCCCCATGAGATCGGTGTTTTTCTAGGCTATCCCCTAGAGGATGTGATTGGATTTATTGAAAATCGAGGCAAAAATTATATATGCACAGGCTGCTGGAAAGTTTATCACAACCCCCGCAATGCCCAAAGATTGTTCCATTGTTTTAAAAACTGCAGAAAACAGTTTACATATCTGTATAATTTAGGCCTGAATACAGAAGAATTATTAAATAGAAGAAAGGATGTTTTATTATATGAGTAAAGTAGCTGTTGTATATTATTCCGGAACAGGAAACACAGAAGCTATGGCGGAAGCTGTCGTGGAAGGAGCAAAGGAGGCAGGAGCTGAAACGGATTTAATCTTCTCCGATGATTTCAGCGCTTCTAAACTAGATGATTATGATGCAGTAGGATTCGGATGTCCTGCCATGGGAGATGAAGTTTTAGAGGAAAGCAGTTTCGAACCGATGTTTGAAGAATGCGAAGGAAAACTTTCAGGAAGAAAAATCGCCATCTTCGGTTCTTACGAATGGAACGACGGACAATGGATCGAAGACTGGGAAGACCGCTGCAAAGAAGCAGGAGCAGTCCTCGTCTATGAAAAACTTCCAGCCTATGACGCCCCCGAGGAAGAAGCCCTTGAAAAATGCCGAGAACTCGGAAAAGCCCTAGCGAATTCATAAAAAACCACATAAAAATAGAGTGAAAGATCGTTTCGGGAAAAAGACCTTATCACTCTATTTTTTGTTTTCATAATTCTCTTAGAACCTGTGAATCCTTTTGTATATCGACTACTAGGAGAAACCGTGGACTGTTTTAATAATGAGAAAAGAGAAATGGCAGAAGAAACAAGCCCCGCCTTTCTTCCATTCTCTGAAGCCCTAGCTCAAATCAGGTATTTTGATTTGATTGCAGGTCAGCAGATCGTCCTTGGCTAGAAATGATCGTCCCCTCTCTCACTCTCTGCTTTGAAAGCTTTCCTGGCCGCCGCAGGCGTGCCCCCTAGAGCCTAGGTGCCGAAGGCATCCTGCCTGGGCCGCCTCAACGATCCCGCCTTTTTCTTAACCAAATACTTCCTTTTTAATCCTCTGACCTGTAGGTGTTCCTGCAAGTCCGCCTACTCCCGTTTCTCTTAAAGACGGCGGCATTCTTTCCCCTACTTCCTGAAGAGCTACACAGACTTCTTCGAAAGGCACGACGGATTTCACTCCGGCTAAAGCCATATCCGAGCTGATCATCGCATTCACCACTCCATTTGCATTTCGGAAGGTACAAGGATATTCTACAAGTCCTGCAATCGGATCGCATACAAGACCCAATATATTTACAAGGCAGATACTTGCTGCATGAAAACTCTGCTCCGGTGTTCCGCCCATCATCTGAACGATTCCTGCTGCCGCCATGGCAGATGCAGAAC
>JAAZME010000311.1 GCA_012798975.1 Gallicola sp. | reverse complement strand
GGAAAACTGTAGATTTTAAAAATACAGTAGTCATCATGACATCAAATGTGGGAGCTACCTCTTTAGAAAAAACAAAATCCTTAGGATTTAATACCAGCAAAGATGTGGAAAAGGAAGAATATGAAAGAAATAAAGAAATCATCTTGGATGAACTGAAAAACACCTTCCGTCCTGAATTCTTAAACAGAGTCGACGATATCATTATCTTCCAAAACTTAAACGAAAAAGATGTGAAGAAAATTGCAGCCTTGTTATTGGATGAAATGATCGAAAGACTTGAAAAAGTGGATATAACAGCAGAATATGATAACAAAGTATTGAATTTCATTTCAAAGACAGGGTTCAGCAAAGAGTACGGCGCAAGACCTTTAGAAAGAGTGATCCGTACATCTATCGAAAACGCAATGGCAGAAGCGATTCTAAGCGGAGATATTTCGAAGGAAGACAGTATTGCAATATCTGTTTCAAGAGACAAAGTGAAGTTTAAAAAGACTACGGTAGAAGAAGTTGCTGAGGAAAAGGAAGCTTCTGAAGAATAAAAATAATTAAATATAAAAAGAGCTGTCTTGAACTTAGATCAAGACAGCTCTTTTTTTAAATAATAAAAAGAATATACATAGGAAATTAAATGATTATGAAAATAAAAACTTAAATAATACTATCTAAAATGTTTCAATATAAAAGAGCGAGAGCGAAAAGAAAGTTTATCTTTTTTTTTGGGGGGTAGTATAATAATACGAGAATAGAGTCAAAAAAGGATTAGAGTAACCAAAAGTAAAATCGTATAGAAAGGAGCATAGGAATGAAAAAGATTTTGAAAGTTATTGTAATAGTTATCGCTATGGGTTTAATTACTCAATGGAATCAAGTATCCCTTGCAAACAATCATACAGATCGGTATTTTGAATTCACATTTAGCTCCGATGAGGCGCAGAGGACAGTGAAATTCCCCTCTACTTGGGCTTTGACGAAGAGAGATCGTTCAGGGTGTTATGTTAAGAACTCTGGAAATCGTTTTTACTTAGTGGATATACGTCAAGATAATGGAACAAGGGATGGGATAATGAAAAGTAAAAGGCATCATTATCGGTTGAATGAAGGGCAAGCGAATATATTTTCAAATTATGTTGAATTAGGCACGAGAGCATTACCTCGTTTAGAAAAAGGTCCTGGCGGAGTAAGATGGAAAGTATGGGGTTATTTTAGCCCAGATAATTACGATAGAATTCCTGGGATTTAACGAATAATGAAAAAGATAATAGTTGGAATAGCCTTGTTGTCTTTTGTTATTCTAATCAGCCTAGGGGTAAAAAGACAGATAGAAGTTCCTCCAGCGAAGGAAGCAGTTTTTGATAGCGGCGAGTGGTTTCACTTAGATAATACGAAAAATATTTGGGTGAAAGGAAACCAGATGACTCTCTTGTCGAATGAAGAAGTTTTGGTAATTTCTGGAGAAGATGGGAAAAGTGATGATAAATACCGTGGGATCATGATGAATTTTGAAGTGG
>JAAZME010000101.1 GCA_012798975.1 Gallicola sp. | reverse complement strand
TTAGTCAATGTCCATATTACTGAAAATAATTCATTTGCATTGAAAGGCGAAATGGTTAACTAAGGAGGTTCAAATGGCTTATACTCCTATGATGCAGCAGTATTTAGATTTAAAAGAAAAAAATCCAGACTGCATCCTCTTTTTTCGTTTAGGAGATTTTTACGAAATGTTTTTTGAGGATGCAAAAGTAGCTTCTCGCGAATTGGAGATTGTAATGACGAAAAGAGACTGCGGGGATAATCAAAAATGTCCTATGTGCGGTGTGCCTCATCATGTTGCTGATATTTATATTTCAAAATTAGTGTCCAAAGGCTATAAAGTTGCAATCTGCGAGCAGATGGAAGATCCGAAACTTGCCAAAGGGCTTTTAAAAAGGGATATTATTCGAATCATTACTCCAGGTACCGTTATTAATTCAGAATCCATTGATCATGATTTAAATAATTATTTAATGAGCCTTGTGAACATTGATGGGATATACGGCATATCCTATTGTGATATCACCACTGGAGAGATCCAATTCACAGAAATTCCTTCTAGTGCTAATCAAGGCAATGATATAGAAAACGAAATTACTAGAATTCAGCCGGTTGAGATTATTTACGATGAAGAAAATATAGACGAGAGCACAATCCAACACTTAAAAAATCAATACCAAATAACTTTTACCAAAAACACATTAGCAGTATCCGAGAATCCCCTTAAAGATCTGGAAAATTATTTTTCAGTCGACGGTTTAAGAGTATACCAAAATAAAATTACAGGTCTGTCAGCGTTAAATTATATCTTAAGATTTGTTTATAAATACCAAGAAGATAAGCTTCTCCATCTCAAGAATCCTCGATATTATGAATATAAAGAGTATCTTGATATTGATGCGCACAGCATAGTAAATCTTGAAATCTTAAAAAATTTATATACAAAAACTAAAAAGGGTTCTCTTTTTGATGTATTGGATAAAACACAAACATCTATGGGATCACGATTATTAAGATCGTATCTTGAGCGGCCTTTAATGAATCGAGAAACTATATTATATCGACAGCAATATGTAGAAGCCTTTTATAATAGTCAGGAACTAAATGGAAATCTTCAAGAAATTTTAAAAGATATTTATGATTTGGAGAGAATTATTGGTAAATTAGCTTATTCTAAAGCTAATGGGAGAGATCTGCTATCTTTAAAAAATTCAATCTTTTTACTGCCTCAGCTTAAAGAACTTCTTATTCACTCAGAGACCACAGTATTAGAGAACACTGGAAATCAAATTGATACTTTAGAAGATCTATATCAGTTGATACATGCATCTATAGTTGAAGAACCGCCTATTAATATAACGGAAGGAAATTTAATCAAAGACGGCTTCAATAAAAAGTTAGATAAAATTCGAAATAATAAAGTAGAAGGACAAAAAAGGCTGATCGAATTTGAACAAAGGGAAAAGAACCGACTGAATATTAAGAATTTAAAAATTGTTTTTAATAAAAAACTTGGATATTTTATCGATATAACAAAGAGCCATTTGTCAAAAGTACCTGAAGAGTATATAAAAAAACAGACATTAACAAATTCTGACCGATTTATAACTTCTGAACTTTTAGAAATTCAGAGTATGATTTTAGATTCTGAAAATGAGATCTCAGAGCTTGAATATAGCATCTTTAATTCAATTCGAGAAGAAGTTTTAGACAAAATGGATAGAATTAAACAAACATCTCAAATTATTTCCTTCTTAGATGTCGCTAGTTGTTTAGCTTTTATTTCCAAGAAAAATAATTATACAAAACCCCAATTGAATAATGTGGGTATTATGGATATTGTAGACAGCCGCCACCCGGTCGTAGAGCAAAGCATTGGAAAAGAAAACTTTATAGCCAATAATATTACCATAGGCAATGGAAGAGATAATATTCAGATAATCACCGGTCCTAATATGAGCGGTAAATCAACCTATTTAAGACAGATCGCTTTGGTAGTCGTAATGGCTCAGATCGGATCTTTTGTTCCATGCGAAACGGCAAATATATCCATTGTCGATAAAATATTTACTCGTATCGGGGCATCAGACAATTTATACAGCGGCGAGTCTACATTCATGGTTGAAATGAATGAAATGAGCAATATTCTTCGAAATGCAACTACAGATAG
>JAAZME010000264.1 GCA_012798975.1 Gallicola sp. | reverse complement strand
TGGAGAAAGATGCTATCATTTTCAACACAGGGCTTGAAAATGAGCTTTATTATTTAATGGGAAAATGCAGCTATTTTAATACATATATTTATTTAACCGATAAAATTTATACAAGACCTTACATTTTAATTGATGAAAAATTAGTTATGAATTTTATCGCAAATTTAGATAAAGAGATTGTGTTTATGAATCTGTCCAATGAAAAACATGTATTAGCAGAATTTAAGAAAATGAATAAGAAATTATTTACAGACCAGCAGCTGATTTTCTATGCAACAGATAACGAGGCATTGGAATTTGATATAATTATGGACAGTATCGCTTTAGAAGATAACCGATTTATAATGCATGGTGTTTTTCCAGAAGGGTATTTCTTAACAGAAGAGGTACTTAAAGATGTAATAATCCGCTATAAACTTACCCAAGCTCAAAGAAAAAACCTGCTCAAACTAAGACGGGCTATTGAGACGGTAGTTAAAGATTATTCCATCGTACTCTTAATAAGTAAAAAAGCATTGATTCAGTTTATGCCGAAAATGCAGATCTGTCTAGGTCCTCATGTTTTTCAGCTGACACCAGAAGAATTAAAGAAATGCGAAAAGAATAGAGATAGAATTATATCTCAAAATCCAAATGTGAAATTTGGAATCATTGAAGATGAAATTTATCCCTACAAACTCTTTGATCAAGGAATTACAGTAAGCTGCAGCCAAAACCATGTCTGGTTCAAAAAGAATCCTATCCTTCTTGACGGCTATGTAAAACCCTACTATACAATCTGCAGCCAAGAG
Source organism: Gallicola sp. (assembly GCA_012798975.1). Classification (GTDB taxonomy): domain Bacteria; phylum Bacillota; class Clostridia; order Tissierellales; family Peptoniphilaceae; genus JBQKLI01. The sequence goes on along the minus strand of JAAZME010000264.1, from coordinate 1,245 downwards.
ATTGTAGATATTGTCGGTAATTTCACAGAAGGATTAAATTACAATAATAACTTTTTTCATTGGATTGATTATGAAAGCTATCGCCTTCTTATAGATGGAATCATAGCTTCCTCCAATGATACAGAGAATTAAATAAATATAAAAAGTAGAGACAGCGAAAGCTGTCTCTTTTTTGCTTACATAAAGGCGGTAAATACACAGTCAAAAGGAAATTAAAACAAAAAGTTGAAAAATTTAAATTAAGATTCATAAGTCTTTTAATAAATTCTAATTCTAAAAGAATATGAAGCAGATATCAAATAACCGAACTTATTTACTTGAAGTTATTTAGAGATTAAACATAAAAGAACATATTTAGAAAGTGATAGTAAATATTCATTGAGATTATTAATGAAATGAATAAAATAATATTTATCTGAAAGGTATACAAAGAATAACATCGTAATATCTTTAGTAAATCAGATGAAACCGCGGTTTTATCTTAAAGGAGAGAAAAAAACATAAATATATTTTTCAATATCAAAGATAATGCAAAGAAATTTCAAAGCTTGACATAATCTATAAATATTAAGGAAATGTAATAATATTTTTTGTTTTAATACAAAACATTAAAAATTAGAAATACCCATATGAAAATCAGCGTGATTGCTTAAATACAGACATTCTCTTAAAAATGTGAATTAGAATCATTTTATTTCAAGGAGGAGATTACAGAAAGTGCAATAAACCCAATTGTAAAAAATTAAGAGCTTGATATTATGATGTCAACAAAGTAAAGATAATATACATGAATATATTTCGATTTTTATAAAGTTTGTGTTTTCAAGAATCTAGACTTTTAAAAGCTGAAAATTAATTTGGAGGAAAAATTAGATGAATTCTGACAATATTAGGAAATACAAAATATATATTGCATTTTTAATGGCGGGGTTATGATTATGCAGCCGGGACTGGTTTTTGCTAAGAGTGTATCCGACGCTATAGCAAAAGACCCAACAACTTTAGAAGCGATAGCGGATTCAAAACTTCAGCTCCCTGAAATAGAAAATCTGGAGTCAGAAGAAAATGGTGAGCTGTTAGGTTTGAACCGACCCCCAAAAGTTGGACCTAGAATCTAACCAAAGGAGGTCGGTTTTTCATGGCAAAATATAGTTACGAACTCAAACGAACCGTAGTAAAAGAATATCTGAAAGGCAAAAGCAGTGTTGAAGATTTAGCTTTGAAATACAATATTAAATCTCACAC
>JAAZME010000100.1 GCA_012798975.1 Gallicola sp. | reverse complement strand
CGTTTTTCATATACTTCTTTATCGATTAAGAAAAACTCCTGCTCAAGACCTACTTTAGTGCGAAGACGATAGATATGCTCTTCGCTAAAAAAGTTTACAACTCTAGTTCCCTGTTCTGAAATAAAATCCATGCTTTTTAGAAGAGGATATTTTTTGTCCAATGTCTCTCCGCGAAAAGATACGAAGATAGAAGGAATATACATTACTTTATCGATGATAAAGGAGTTTGCAGTATAATCCCAATACGTATATCCTCTCGCTTCAAAGGTAGATCTCATTCCTCCGCTGGGAAAGGATGAAGCGTCGGGCTCTCCCTTTATTAATTCGCTGCCTGAGAAGCGTATAATCGATTCCTGATCTTTCCCTCTGTCTAAAAAAGCGTCCTGCTTCTTAGCAGTCATTCCATTTAGAGGCTGAAACCAATGGGCATAATGTGTAGCCCCATTTTCAATAGCCCACTCTTTCATAGCGTGGGCTATCGAATCCGCTGTTTGTATATCTAACGCTTCTTCTTTTCTTACTGCATTTTTCCATTTTATATATGTTGGATAAGGCAGGCTTTTTTTCATTCGTTTTTTATCAAAAGTTGAAATACCGAAATCATGTATTCGAGATTCTTTCATAAGACCTCCTAAATTAAAAAAGAAAAGATTGGTCAACCAAAAGGAAGCCAATCGACTTTCATTCACTACTATTTTTTTATTATATATAGAACATTTCTACCCTGTCAAGCAAGAAATGAAGGCTTTCCCTAGGATAACCTTCATTTCGAATAAAACTTATTTTTTTCTCTTTTTATACTGTCGGATAAGTGCGTTGATCGACTCTTGATCCTCTGGACGGACAGGAATCATTCGAGCGGCTTTCTTACCCTTATCGATAACCTGAAGATGAAGAAATTTTCCATCCTCGCCAAATCCCCACTGCTTAATGTCTGACCATAATGTCAGCTTCCCGTTATAGTAGATACCGTTTGAGCCTACAAGAATTTTCTCATAGGTAAGATAGATAAATGCTATTCCAAGGGCTACATATACGATAGCCATCAGGTTAAAATCTACAATCAAGTAGAATACACCTAAGGCAAAAAGCGCACCGGATGATATCGCCATCATAATCCGAATTCTCTGCGAAAAACCTTGAACCGGTTCTTGGAGTTTCTTGCGGTTTTTATAACCGTCATACATTTGTTTTCCGACAAACAGCAAGACTAGAATAAATAAAATTTCAAATATACCTTGTCCTTGACCACCCATTTATTCTTCGCCTCTTTCTTTCTCTTGCTCCATGTCTATTGTTTCTTCAATGATCTCGTCTATTTTCTTTACTTCTTCCAGCTCCTCAGGAGGTTCTGCTGTCGGTTCCTCTCCGTGGGCATAAGCTGTGTAAAGCGTTTCAAATTCCTTAGAATCGATCGTTTCTTTTTCAAGAAGTAATTTTGCAAGTTTATGAAGAAGTCCTACATTGTCTTCTAAAAGCTTCAAAGCTGTCTGATAAGCTTGTTCAATCAGATGGCGGATTTCGCTGTCGATATCCGATGCTACTTCTTCAGAATAATTCTTCATATGACCGAAATCTTTTCCTACAAAAACTTCCTCATCATCAGATCCATACATAATCGGTCCAAGCTTTTTGCTCATACCGTATTTTGTAACCATAGCTCTTGCAATCTTCGTTGCTCTTTCGATATCGTTGCTTGCTCCTGTGGAAATATCATCTAAAACCACCGCCTCGGCAGCACGGCCTCCCAATAAAGAAACAAGCTGATGCTTCATTCCATTTCTTGTCATATATCTTCGATCTTCTTGAGGAATATAAGCCGTAAATCCTCCAGCTCGGCCCCGCGGTACGATTGTAATCATATGAACAGGATCCTGATCCGGCAAAAGTCTGGATACGATAGCATGTCCAGATTCGTGATAGGCTGTTAATACTCTTTCTTTTTCAATAACAACAGCCGACTTCTTCTCTGGTCCTGCAACGACTTTTATTGCCGCTTCGTCGAATATCCATTTAGGGATCGTTTTTAAATTATTTCTCGCAGCTAAAAGAGCTGCCTCATTGCAAAGATTTTCTAAGTCAGCAGGTGTAAATCCTGTCGTTGTTTTTGCGATGTCTTTAAGTTCTACATCTTCGTCTAGTTTCTTGTTTTTCGTATGAACTTCTAAAATGGCTTCTCTTTCTCTTACATCTGGAAGACCGATAAATATCTGACGGTCAAATCGTCCAGGTCTAAGAATTGCAGGATCCAGTATATCTGGCCTGTTTGTAGCCGCCATAACGATTATACCTTCATTCTTTCCGAAACCGTCCATTTCTACTAGAAGCTGGTTTAAGGTTTGTTCTCTTTCGTCGTGGCCTCCGCCAAGACCTGCCCCTCTTTTTCGGCCTACAGCGTCGATCTCATCGATAAAGATGATACATGGCGAATTCTTCTTTGCTTGTTCGAATAAATCACGAACTCTAGAAGCTCCAACTCCTACAAACATCTCTACAAAGTCTGATCCGGAGATACTGAAAAACGGAACTTTTGCCTCTCCTGCAACGGCTCTTGATAGATAAGTCTTTCCTGTTCCAGGAGGACCTACCATCAGCACCCCTTTCGGAATTCTAGCTCCAATTTCAATATATTTTTTAGGATTTTTAAGAAAATCAACTATTTCTTCTAATTCTTCTTTTTCCTCTTTCAATCCGGCAACGTCTGCAAAAGAAACGGCTACGCCGTTTTCTTTGTTTAATTTCGCCTTGCTCTTACCGAAATTCATGACTTTTCCATTACTGCCCTGTGTCTTGCTCATAAACACATACCATAAAACGCCCAGTCCTGCGAATATGATTAAAGTCGGCAGTAATTCAATATACCATGGAGTTTGAGGTATGGCTTCCTCGGTATATTTCAGCTGTCCCGTTTCAATGGGTTCTTTTAAATAATTTGCATAAAAATATTCCTTTAATTCACTAGGCAAATAGGTAGTGAATTCCGTATTTTCAGCGTCCTTTAATGTACCTTTCCATTTATCGCCCTGAACAGTAAGGTTTTTAACTTCCGAATTGCTGATATTTTGTACTAACTCATCTACAGTAACTTCTTTGACCTCAGTTACATTCTGGTTGAACACAGTCAAAAGATAAGCAATTATCACTAAAGGAACGAGATAAATCAACAAACTTTTTAATACTTTTTTCAATAAATCTTACCTCCTTCCAAATTTTACATCATTCTACTATATTATCAAATGCTCCTGTTATTTTCAATTATTCTCATAGACTTCTTCTTTAAGGCTTGCTATATAAGGAAGATTTCTATAATCTTGAGCATAATCTAGACCATATCCTATAATAAACTCGTCCTTGATATGAAAACCTAGATAGGACACATCTACATTTACTAAACGTCTTTCCGGCTTGTCCAAAAGAGCAGCTATCTTGACTGAATTTGCTCCTCTGTTTTCTAAATTTTTGATTAAATAGTTCAGAGTTAAACCCGTATCGACGATATCTTCTACTACCAGCACATCTTTTCCTTCGATATCTTCCTCCAAATCTTTTAAAATCCGCACAACTCCGCTGGACTTAGAAGAATCGCCATAACTGGATAAAGCCATAAAGTCGATGGTTACAGGCAGCTCTATTTCTTTTAAAAGATCCGTCATAAAGAAAATAGCGCCTCTGAGAATTCCTATTACAATTAAATCTTTGCCTTTGTAATCTCGGGTAATCTCCGCCCCCATCTCTTCTATTCTTTCTTTTATTTGTTCTTGATCGTAAATGAGTTCCTTCATTATTTTTTTAATAGCTGGATTGATTCTTTGAGTCATATCTTCCTCCATGTAATTTCGACGACTTCCTCGTCTTCTATTTGAACAAGATGCCAATTGCTTCTTCTTATTCCCGGTATCCAAATTATTTTTTCTTCGCTGATCAATAAAGGAATTCGATCTCTTTTAAACTGGGGAATTTTTTCATCAATAAAAAAATCTTTTAGTTTCTTCTCCCCTGGTGCATTAAAAGGAAAAAAGCGATCTCCATTTTTTCGATTTCTCAAATATAGGGGACACTTTAATAGATCTGTCGAAAAATATACAGCATTTCTTTTTTTCTGATCCGATACTTTTATTTTATCAGCTCTAATAATATACCCATTAATATAACAATCTTTTCCTAAAATAAGATTTATTTCTATTGGATCTTGCTTTTTTTCTTTATACACCCATAGACGATTCTGATCCTTCAGCCAGGTATATCCTGCAAGATACTCTTTTTTTCCTTTTTCTTTGCTGCAAAGACCTGTTATTCTATCTAGATGTTCTTGACCTATATTTTTACGATTCCCCTTGAGCTCTTCGATTAGTTTTATAATTATTCTATACTGAAGACTCGGATGCAGCTCTTTCCATAAATCTAAGTCTAAATAACAAAAGGAATCTTCGTCTTTTTTTACAACTTTATCAAAATAAAAGGCACTTTCTTGTTCTAGAAAATCATCATCCCGATGCAAGGAAGAAGACATCCGAAGGATCGACGCTTTAAAATTCGGGTTATATTCCTCTAGAGAGGGGATTAATAGATTACGGATTCGGTTTCGATTATAGTCGTTCTCTTCATTTGTTGAATCGATGCAGTAGGAAATATCACATTCTTGTAAATACTTTATAATGTCTTCTTTGTAAATCTCAAGAAGAGGCCGAACAATCCCCGCCTTCTCAAATTCCATTCCTGCAAGACCAGTTATAGCCGCCCCTCGAATAAGATTTTGAAGAATCGTTTCTACTTGATCATCAGCATGATGAGCAACTGCTATTTTGCTGTTCGCCCATTTGTTGGCGATACGATGGAATCGGTCATAACGGATTTTTCTTCCAGCTTCTTCTAAAGAAAGTTTGTCTTTTCTGCTATAGGATTGAATGTCAATCCGGAAAGCATAAAAGGGCAGATTATATTGAAGACAGAACTGTCTGCAGAATTCTTCATCATGAAGAGCTTCTATTCCTCGAAGAAGATGATTGACATGGCAGCAGTGTATAAAAAAGGGAACCCTCTTTCTATATTCTAAAAGAACCTCCACTAAGAAAAGGGAATCAGCTCCTCCTGAGAAACCAACTATAATATGCTGATTTCTTTCTATGAGTTTATATTTCTCTATGGTCTTAATAATATGTTCTATCATCTAAACTCCTAAATAAAAAAACCGGTATGAACCGGTTTTGCTAATTTTTTGAACGATATCTCTGTCCGGCTCCCCTTTTGCCATCTCTGGAACGGAGCTGATCATATTTTTCGCTGCTGTCTTTCATAAATTGGCTTAGTTTGTCTTCAAAGGATACCTCTGATGTATTCTCCGGTTTTGACCATTCTGGTGCTTCTCTTTTTTTCTTTGGAAAACTTTTCTTAGGAAGCTCTTTTTTAACTTCCAATGCCTTTAAAGAAAGTCCGATTTTCCCTTCTTTTACTGTGAGAACCTTTACTTTGACATCTTGGCCGCGTTCTACATAATCATCTACTTTCTCCACATAATCATTTGAAATTTCTGAAATATGTATTAGTCCGTTTTTCCCCTCCGGCAATGAAACAAATGCCCCGAAATTCGTGGTACCGGTAATTTTCCCTTCAATGATATCACCTACTGCTATAGACATCTACTGTGTAATCCTCCCTAATTCTTATTATAAATTGATTATATTTGATTTATAATTTAAAGTCAATGAAACAGCCTCTTCAGCTATTTCTGCTGCTCTTTCGCCGGAGTTTTTCCTTCGTCTTCGATAATTTTCTCATTAGCCTTTATCATGCCTAGACGCTCTCTAGCTACCTGCTCAACAAATTCCATGCTCTCTCTTCGTTTATATTGATCTTCAAGTACAGCTATTTCTTTGTTTAAATCATTAATTTTATCTAATTCTTCTTGTTTCTGCTCTTTTAAAGCAATGCTTTGTTGTGTCTGCTCTAAAAATATATTGCCGAAATAAACACCTAAAATAATTAAAACGGATAGAAAAAGGAATCTAAATCTTTTTTGCTTTCTATTTCTTCTGTTTTTTCTTTTTTTCATATGCTACTCCATTATTTCGTACATATTTTCTCCATCGTTCTTTTTCGGATTTTCTATAAGTTCGATGATCTTTACTTTCATCGTTCCCGTTCCAAAACGAATTTCTACAACATCTCCTGGACTGACTTCAACGCCCGGTTTTACAGTTTTTCCATTTACCGAGACCCTGCCGCCTTCACAGGCTTCTTTCGCTACAGTTCTTCGCTTTATAATACGAGAGTTTTTTAAGAATTTATCAATTCTCATTTTTTCACCTCTTTTTAAGTATATCATAATACCTTGTTTAATTTATGGTTTTTTCGTACACTGAATAATCTTTCTTCTGATCTTCTTGAAGTAGATAATCGTATCTTTCTAAATACTTCTTCTCGCTGCCATAAGCCTTAACTTGAATTTTCTTGATTCCTTTTTCACATGCTCTTTCCTCTATCGTTTCAAGCAGCTCAAGGGGTCCTTCTCCAAAGGATATATTCGATATCGCAAATTCTTCTACAATAAGTTTATCTTTTTCTATCTTGTAGAGAAGTACAGCTTCTAGTTTTTCTTTATTAAAATAGCCTAGATGGATAAAATCCTTCTCTTTTTCTGGACTGATTTTAAATGCGCTTTTTCCGGTTATATTTCGATGCTCGTTGTTTCGAATAAAAAGAGATTTCACATATTCCTTAGATTTAACACGAATTTCTTTAACTGGAATTTCCTGATCTCCCCGATCTTCCCTTAAAATAAGTTTAATATTTCTCATATCTTTGAAAATATAATCCGCTCTTTCTTGGTCAAATCCAAACCGGTCGTCTTCTCTTGCCGCAACTATCATTCCTGCTTCTTTTGCTGACTCAATCCCATAAGACGAATCTTCTACTGCCATACACTCTTCCGGTTTTAAACCAAGACATTTCGCTGTTGTTAGATAAATCTCCGGATGAGGCTTTGAATCTTCGAAATCGTGGCCGCTTAATATAACTGGAAAATATTCCGTTATTCCGCACTCCTCAAGCACATGGCTGATATTTTCCGGAGAGGAGGAAGAAGCCAAAGCCAGTTTATAGCCTTTCGCCCTTAAATCTCTTAGTAGAAGTTTTATTTCAGGATAGAGTATTTCTTTATAATCCACCGGTTTATCCTTGAAATAAGAATTATAATCCAGAGTAAATTCATCCTGAGCTAATTCTTTTCCGATAATTTCACAAATCATGCGTAAAGTGTCTTTATGGGATGAACCCACTACTTTCAAGAGATCCCTATCGTCAAAAAGATGTTCTTTGTATTCTAAGTATTCTATCATTCGTTTATAATAAACAGGTTCGCTGTCTATAATGACCCCGTCCATATCAAAAATTACTGCTTTAATCATTTAACGCCCTCCATACTATCCTATTATTATAATACTATAAAAAAAATAGAACAGTAAAAATATATGATAAAAGGCAAGATTTTCATCCTGCCCTTTTTATGAATAAAAATAAATTATATAACACGAGCCTCTCCGCTGTATACAACACCTGCAGCAGGATCGATGGTAATCTCTTCCCCATTTTCAAATATTTCCATGGCATTTTCAACTCCAACAAGTGTTGGGATTTTTAAATGAAGTCCCACAATCGCAGCATGGCTTGTAAGACCGCCCTCTTCAACAATTACACCGGAAGCTATCTGGAAGAATGGAACGATCTCAGCATCTGTAGACTGAGATACTAGGATATCGCCTTCTTTAAATTCTGATAATTCCTCAGGAGTATTTCCCTTTCGAACAGTTCCAAATGCAGAATGGAAACCAATCCCCATTCCCTTTGCTCTGATTTTCCCTACTGTATGGACTTTTATTAAATTCGTAGTACCTTTTACTCCCACAGGAAGTCCTGCTGTAATAACAATCAGATCTCCTTGTTTAATATATTTTCTTTCCAAAGCAACAGCTATCGAGTTTTCAATCACTGTATCTGTATCTTTAGACCAGCTTGTCAATAGCGGATAAACTCCCCACACCAAGGTTAAGCTGTTCATAACATCTTCAGAAGTTGTGGTACCAATAATCGGAGCTTTTGGTCTGAATTTTGATACGACTTTTGCTGTCGCTCCTGATGCAGTTGCAGATATAATTGCTTCAGCATTTAATTCATCTACCATCTCTTTTGTAGAACGGCTTATCGCATTTGTTGTAGATGCTACATGCCATTTAAGCCTTTTTTCCATCCGTTCTGTGTATTCGGTAGATGCTTCTGTAGTGATTGCGATATCATGCATAACCTTTACAGCTTCCACAGGATAATTTCCTGCAGCCGTTTCTCCAGAAAGCATAATAGCATCTGTCCCATCTAAAATTGCATTTGCCACATCTGTAACTTCAGCTCTTGTTGGTCTTGGATTTCTAGTCATCGAATCCAGCATTTGTGTTGCTGTAATAACCGGCTTCCCTGCAAAAGAGGTTTTTCGTATCATCTCTTTTTGTACGATCGGCATTGTTTCTGTACGTATCTCAACCCCTAAATCTCCTCTAGCAACCATAATTCCGTCGGATACTTCTATGATACTATCTAGATTATCTACTCCTTCTTGAGACTCAATTTTTGAAATGATTTGTATATTGTTGCCTTTATTGTCTTCTAAAATCTTTCGAATATCTAAAACATCCGCTGCTTTTCGAATAAAAGAGGCTGCTATAAAATTCACCCCGTTTTCAATACCGAATTTTATATCTGAAATATCTTTTTCAGTTAATGAAGGAAGCTGTATATTCGTATTCGGAACATTGACCCCTTTTCGAGATTTTAAAATTCCGTAGTTTTGAGCTTCCATAATAATTTCAGTTTCTGTCACGTCTAGTATTTTAAAAGCAACAAGTCCATCATCGATTAAGATGCTTCCTCCGACTTGGACATCTTGAGGAAGTCCTTTGTAGCTTATAGAACAGCGGTCTTGATCGCCGATAATATCTTCAGTCGTCAACGTGAACTTATCTCCTAATGACAGCTGAACTTGATCGACACCAAAATCTCCAAGACGAATCTCTGGTCCTTTAGTATCAAGCATAATTCCTATAGCAAGGTCCAGTTCTTCTCTCGCAGCTTTAATGTTTTTAATCCTCTGAAGATGTTCTTCATGGTTCCCATGAGAAAAGTTAAGCCTGCAGACATTCATTCCACTTTTCATTAATTCTTTTAAAACTTCTATACTGTCTGATGCGGGTCCTATGGTACATACAATTTTTGTACTCTTCATAAATCCTCCTATCTAAATTGAAATTTCATTTG
>JAAZME010000276.1 GCA_012798975.1 Gallicola sp. | reverse complement strand
TTTCTCTGTTATACCTTTTTCCATGGCAAACTTCGCAGGGAACATATACATCTGGAAGAAAGTGCATCGGCACTTTAATCGTACCATCGCCTTTGCAGGCTTCGCAGCGTCCGCCTTTTACATTGAAGCTGAATCTCCCTTTCGAATAGCCTCTCATTTTCGCTTCCGGTACCTGAGCATAGAGATCTCGAATTAGATCGAATACCTTTGTATACGTGGCCGGATTTGAACGAGGAGATCGTCCTATAGGGGACTGATCGATTTGTACAACTTTATCCAGCTGTTCCAAACCTTCGATTGAATTATACTTACCCGCTTTTAAACGAGAACGATTTAATTTTCTGCTGAGAATTTTATAAAGAATTTCATTTACCAGACTGCTTTTCCCAGACCCGGAAACTCCTGTAACACAGGTAAATGTTCCTACTGGGAAGTCTACATCAATATTTTTCAGATTGTTTTCTCTGCAGCCTTTTAGCTTCAGCCATCCAGAGGGAGCTCTATGTTCTTTTGGAACAGGTATTTTCATTTTGCCGGAGAGGTACTGTCCCGTAATCGATCTTTCGCTTTTGCAGATATCTTCCATCGTTCCCTGAGCTACAATTTCACCGCCGTGAACTCCTGCCCCAGGTCCGATATCTACAATATAATCCGCCTCTCTCATCGTGTCTTCATCATGTTCCACTACAATCAAAGTGTTTCCGATATCCGCTAAACCTCTTAAAGCATCCAAAAGCTTTTCATTATCCCTTTGATGAAGTCCGATACTCGGTTCGTCAAGAACATAGACTACACCGACCAACGCGGATCCTATTTGTGTAGCAAGACGGATACGCTGGGATTCTCCCCCGGATAAAGTAGCCGCCATTCTAGAAAGTGTCAGATAATCTAGTCCAACATTAATCAAAAACTGCAGCCTTTCCTTTATTTCTTTTAATATTTCTTCGGCAATTTGTTTGTTTTTATGATTTAATTCTAATTGTTCAAACCATTTTAAGCAATGATAAGTGGACAGTTCAGTCACTTCATAGATGTTTTTATCCTCGATGCGAACTGCAAGATACTCTTGGCGAAGCCTTGCCCCATGGCAGAGAGGACACTCGATCTCAGCCATGTATTCTTCTATTCTATCGTGGGTTGCATCGGAACCTGTACGATATCTTCGTGTAAGATTTTCCACGATTCCTTCGAAAGTTCCCGTATAAGTTTTTCTTCCAGAATAATGGCTGTTGAATACGAATTTTAATTCTTCTTTTCCTGTTCCATACAGCAACTCTTGAATAAATTCCGGTGGTGCTTCCGCTAAAGGTTTATCCATAGGGAAATGATGCTTCTCTCCTAATGCCTTTATGATTTCATAATAATAGGTACCTTCTTTAGCTGTGGAATAGGCATCTACTCCTCCTTGTTCTACGGAAAGATCATAGTTTGGAAGGACCCTTTCGGGATCAATTTCTTTGTGAAATCCTAGACCGTTGCATTCTGGACACATACCAAAAGGATTA
>JAAZME010000022.1 GCA_012798975.1 Gallicola sp. | reverse complement strand
TCTTTTTGTTCTAAAGCTTCGTCATAAAGCTTTTTCAAATGGCGTGGATCTGCATAGGTATTTGTAAAGTTCTGAAAGTAAGCCAGAAACTTTACTGCGTCCTTGTGTTGTAAATTCAATTTTTGTTCTTTAATCTGCTCTGGAATTGTTTTTCTCCGATCTGGGGTAAATTCTCCTGCTCCTTTTTCAGAACAAAAAAGGCAGCCTCTTTTACCTTCTTGACGATTCGGACAGCTGAATCCTCCATCGATTCCTAATTTATATATTTTAAATCCATATTTTCCTTTAAAATACTCTGACAAGCTGTAATATCTTTGATTCAATGTCGTCCTCTTTATTATACATAATTTTACTAGGTTATTTCCACTAATTTTTATCTTATTTGCAATATTACAATCATAACACAATTAGGGTCGTTTTTTCGCCCTCAGCTCCCGAAAAAATCTCTGAATTTTTTCCAGACATTCTTCCTTCAGAACCCCCCCTTTTATTTCCACATGATGATTGAATTCTTTCACCTGCGGTATCTCCATTATACTGCCGCAGCATCCTCTTTTTGGATCGTAGGCTCCGAAAACTACTCTTCGTATTCTAGAATAGACTAAAGCGCCGGAACACATAATGCAGGGCTCAAGGGTAACATAAAGATCGCAGTCGATCAGCCTCCAGGACCCTATCGCTTCCGAAGCTTCCTTAATCGCTATAAGCTCTGCATGCTGCAGGGGATTTTGGTCTTGCTCTACTTTGTTATGGCCTCTTCCAATTATTTCGCCCTTATACACAACAATAGCACCTATAGGAATTTCTTCTTCTCTATAAGCAAGCTCTGCTTCTTCCAATGCCTTTCTCATAAAATATTCATCCATTTTAATAGGCTCCTCTCCTTTACAAATAGTACCACAATTTAGAACATATTTTTTATTCCATCTTTCCTTTATTGTCTTCATTATCATTCTGTGATATCCTAAAAATCAGACAGAGAAATAACAGGAGGGATCATATGGCGTCAAAAAAACATGGACTATCTTATGGTGAAATGGGTCTGATCGCTTTAAAAAGCATGAGCACAATCGGCCGCGAAGTAGATGAATGGTTGAAAAAGAAAAATAACAAAGATGAAGATTTCAGTTATCTCATCGATATAACAGAAAGCCGTTTCTCTAATGGTGAAGCGAAGGTTCAAATTAACGAATCTGTTCGAGGCAAAGACATCTTTATTCTTTGCGATATCGGTAATTATGGTTGTACTTACAAAATGTTCGGGAGTGAAAACAGAATGGGTCCTGACGAGCATTTCCAAGATATTAAGAGAGTTATCTCTGCAATCAACGGAAAATCTCATCGAATCAATGTAGTTATGCCCCTTCTATATGGAAGCCGCCAGCATCGCAGAAAAACGAGAGAATCCTTAGACTGTGCGATGGCGCTTCATGAACTTCAGAATATGGGAATCAACGGTATTTATACCTTTGACGTACATGATCCAAATGTTCAAAATGCAATTCCGCTTTTATCTTTTGAAAATATTTATCCAACTGCAGAAATTGTAAACGCTCTTATTAGCACTGAAAATATTTCAAAACAAGAACTTGCGAATAACGAAATGATCATTATCAGCCCGGATACAGGAGCGATGGACAGAGCTATCTATTATTCCAATGTACTAAGACAAGATATAGGACTTTATTACAAAAGAAGAGATTATACGAAAGTAGTCGGCGGGAAAAACCCTATTGTCGAACATAAGTATATCGGTAGAGATGTTGAAGGCATGGATATCCTTATCGTAGACGACATGATCGCTTCCGGCGGATCTGTACTGGATATCGCCAAGGAACTGAAAAAGAAAAAGGCGAACCGCATCTTTTGTGCAGTAAGTTTTGCACTCTTTACAGAAGGTCCTGAAAAATTCAATGAATATTATGAAGCAGGCCTTATCGATAAAGTCTATTCTACAAATTTAACTTATGTCCCAGAAGAAATTATCAACCAGCCATGGTTCCATCAAGTAAACTTATCGAATCTAGTTGCGAAATTCTTAAGAAGAATCAACTTGGACAATTCCGTAAGCCGTCTTCTTGATAAAACAAGAGGAATCAAAGGGATCGTCTCCGATGAAGAGAAAGCTCCTTCTGTGGAAGAAGCTTAGTCAGCCCTGCTAACGGAGGTCAGGCGAGCTTGCTTCACAACCTAGGCAGGATCGCTTCGTGACCTAGAAAAAATAATAAAAAAAGGGCGGATACTTTTGAGTATCCGTCCTTTTTTTATTCAAATACAATCTTCCTGCAGCTACAGCAAGCTGCCTAAGCCGCGTGTTGCAAAACAATCACGCCTATCTCTTCCTAGGTGCCGAAGGCATCCTGCCTGGCCACCGAAGGTGTGCCGCCTAGCGCCTGAGTTGCGAAGCAATCACGCCTGTCTTTTTCTATTATACAGAAAGATCGCAAGACTCGCTGCAAATATCAAGGCCGATCCGATCACCGTTCCAAAATCCGGCACTTCCGATAAAAATAAAAATCCCAGAACAGCCGTAAATACTACTGTCGAATAATCATAAATCGAAATTTCTTTTCCGGGAGCATGTTTATAAGCAAACGTCACTCCGTACTGGCCTACCGCTGCAAAACTTCCTGTGCAGACTAACAGAAAGATCTGAATTGCTGTCATAGAATGATAATTCAATATTAGAAAAGGAAGTGTAAGGATACAGCTCATCCCTGCAAAAAAGCAGATAATAAAGGAGCCGTCCACCCCCCATAACCCCAGCTGGCGAAGACAAGTATAAGCTGCCCCTGCTGAAAATCCGCCAAAAACACCTACGAGATAATGAAGGCTGTTTACATTATCAAAAGACGGATCTGCTACAAAGATCACTCCGGCAAAAGCGCATACAAGTGCAAATATTTGACTTATATTCATTTTCTCATGAAGAAATATAAAGGATAGCAGTACAACGAAAAACGGAGCCAATTTATTCATTACAGAGGCATCTGCTACAGGAACACGATCCAGCATATAAAAATTCGCTATAATACCAACTGTTCCAAAGAGGGATCGAAGAAGCAGGATTCCCCATTGATCTTTTCCCTTGGGTAAAGATATTTTATTGTCCGTCTTGCTGCTTTTTCGAATCAGATAAACCAGCGCCACGAAAAAAGCAATTAAATTTCTAAAAAAACTTTTTTGTATACTGGGAAGATCCCCAGATAATCTTACAAAAAGATTCATCATCGCAAATCCGAATGCGGATATCAGTATAAATAGTACACCCTTTTGTTTGCTTGTTAATGTCAAAAAACCCCTTCTTTCTTTTTTCTTATATGTGAACAATCTACAAATGATTATTATAACGCAAAGAAAGATTTCATACTATAGTTCTACATTTTAGCATCCTGCACATTTGAGAGCCAAATAAGATGTGCCGTTTCTATATTCTTAAGACAGATTTCGCAGTTTGTATCTAAAGCCATTTCTAAAGTCTGTCCCTCTTCTACTTCGTGTTTTTCCCTTATCACTCGTTTGCCTTCTTTTCTTTTATAGATTATCACTTCTCCCCTTCCCCGAAAAATTTCAAGCAAATAACCTCCTTCAGAGAAATCTCTCCCTGCAATATAGCATCCGTTATGTAAAGTGTCCCCTGACTTTTTTGCTTTAACGGGTCTAAAAACGAGATTGCCTTCAACCTCCATCGTTTCTCCAGACTGAATATCCAAAATTGTATTCAACGGAAAAATCCCGCTTTCTTCCGAATAAAGTTCCTGTTCATATATTTTTTTGCTATCTTGAAATAGGATTATTTTTCCTTGACT
>JAAZME010000107.1 GCA_012798975.1 Gallicola sp. | reverse complement strand
TTGATCTTCCCTTGTCTTATTTATCCTTATATTCAGATGAAGAATTAAGGAAAAACTACATTTAGAAAATGACTAAAAAAGCAAAACTGTTATCTTTAAGTTTTATTAAAAGATAGCAGTTTTTTTATAAAAAAATAGAGAGCCGATTGGGACTCTCTATTTTTGTTTCTATTTGTCTATATGAATATCTTCGCTGTTTGCTTTGATTGCGGCTTGTGCAGCAGCAGCTCTTGCGATTGGTACTCTGTATGGAGAACAAGATACATAGTCTAATCCAATATTATTACAGAATTCTACTGTCTGAGGTTCTCCTCCATGTTCCCCGCAGATTCCCATATGGATATTAGGATTTGCTGATTTTCCTTTTTCGGCAGCTAATTTTACTAATTGGCCGACTCCGGCTTGATCTAATACAGCGAAAGGATCTTGAGGATAAATTTTCTTTTCGCTATATTCTGGAAGGAATTTACCGGCATCATCACGAGAGAATCCGAATGTCATTTGAGTTAAGTCATTTGTTCCGAAACTGAAGAATTCAGCTTCTTGTGCAATCTCGTCTGCCATTAATGCAGCTCTTGGAACTTCGATCATTGTACCGATATGGTATTCTACATTAATACCTTTTTCTTCGAATACTTTTTCGATCTCGTCTATAATTTCTTCTTTAACATATTTCATCTCTTTTATATCGCCTACAAGAGGTATCATGATTTCAGGAATGATATCAGCGCCTTCTTCTTTGATTCTTAAAGCAGCGTTGATGATAGCTCTAGCCTGCATACGATAAATTTCTGGATAAGTAACTGCTAAACGGCAGCCTCTGTGTCCAAGCATTGGGTTTACTTCATGCAGTTCTTCTACTTTGCTTACGATTTCGTCATAGCTTAAATTCATATCTTCTGCTAAAGTTTCCATTTCCTCTTTTTTAGTAGGAAGGAATTCGTGAAGTGGGGGATCTAATAAACGAACTGTTACTGGAAGCCCAGTCATGATTTTATAAATTTCATAGAAATCTTCTTCTTGGAATGGAAGCAGTTTATCCAACGCATTTTGACGCTGATCTACACTGCTGGAAAGAATCATTTCTCGTACAGCAGGAAGTCTGTCTTCTTGGAAGAACATATGCTCAGTTCGGCATAAACCAATTCCTTCAGCCCCAAATTCCAGTGCTTGTTTTGCATCTCTTGGGTTATCTGCATTTGTTCGTACTTTAAGGTTTCTTGTTTCGTCAACCCATTGCATATATTTACCGAAGTTTCCGGTCATCTTAGGATTTTCTTTTTTGATTTCACCTTTATAGATAGCGCCTGTACTTCCGTCAATAGAGATAATTTCTCCTTCTGTCAACGTTATGTCTTTTACTTTCATTGTTTTTGCTCGTTCGTCAACATGCACTTCGCTGGCACCTGCAACACAGCATTTTCCCATACCACGTGCTACTACTGCAGCATGTGATGTCATACCGCCTCGTGCTGTTAAGATACCTTTAGCGCTTATCATACCTTCGATATCTTCTGGAGAAGTCTCTTGTCGAACAAGGATACAATCTTCGCCTTTCTCAGAAGCAGCTTTTACCTCTTCAGCTGTAAAGTAGATCTTACCGGATGCAGCTCCTGGAGATGCTGCTAAACCTTTTGCAATCGCTACAGCACTGTCTAAGTCATCTTTATTAAATGTCGGATGCAATAGTTGATCTAGAGAACTAGGTTCTACACGAAGAACGGCATCTTCTTTTGTAATCAAGCCTTCTTCTACAAGATCTACTGCTACGTTTAAAGCAGCATGTGCAGTTCTCTTACCGTTTCTAGTTTGAAGAATATATAGTTTTCCTCTTTCTATAGTGAACTCAAGATCCTGCATATCTTTATAATGATGTTCAAGTTTATCAGCGATATCTTTGAACTGATTATATATATCAGGCATTATGTCTTCAAGATGAGAGATAGGCTGAGGTGTTCTGATACCAGCTACAACATCTTCACCTTGTGCATTCATTAAGTACTCGCCGAATAATTTGTTTTCTCCAGTAGATGGGTTTCTTGAGAAAGCAACACCAGTTCCTGAAGTATCTCCCATATTACCGTAGACCATAGACTGAACATTTACTGCAGTTCCTAGGTCATCAGGGATATTGTTTAGTTTTCTATAAATATTAGCACGAGGATTATTCCAAGATCTAAAGACAGCTTCAATTGCATAAGTTAGTTGTGTTTTTGGATCTTGAGGGAATTCTTCGCCTTGTTCTTCTTTGTAAATCGCTTTAAATTCTTCAACCAGCTCTTTTAAATCCTCTGCAGTTAATTCAGTATCGTCTTTAACGCCTTTCGCTTCTTTTGCTTCGTCGATTTTTGTTTCAAATAAAGCTTTCGGTACTTCCATAGCTACATCAGAAAACATTTGAATAAATCTTCTGTATGAATCGTAAGCGAATCTTTCATTTTCAGTTGATTCGGCAACTCCTTTAACCGCCTCATCATTGAGACCAAGGTTTAAAATTGTGTCCATCATACCTGGCATTGAAAAAACAGCGCCAGAACGTACAGAAACAAGTAAAGGATTTTTTGGATCAGAGAATTTTTTGCCTTGAATCTTTTCTAATTCTTCCAAATGTTGATCGATTTCAGTTAATAGTGAATCCCAAAGCTGGCTGTTTTCTTCGTAGAAACGATTACAGGCTTCTGTAGTAATTGTAAAACCTTGGGGTACTGGCAAATCAAGACCAGACATTTCGGCTAGGTTGGCCCCTTTACCACCTAAAAGATTTCTCATCTCTTTGTTTCCTTCACTAAAACTGTAGACGTATTTTTTGTCCATTTCAGCACCTCTCCTTTAAATAATATTAGTTTTTTTCATGTGTTTTATGATGATTTCCGCTGTTTCTTCAATTGCTCTAGCGGATACATCAATGATTGGACAGCCAATTTTTCTCATAATTAAATGAGCATGTTCTATCTCGTCTAGTATTCTTCCTAAATCTGAATAAGAGGAGATAGGGGGCAGACCCATAGCCTTAAGCCTTTCTTTCCGAATTTCATTGAGCTTTTCCGGTGAATTTGTTAAGCCTATAACTTTTTTGGCTGGTATTTGAAATAGCTCATCCGGCACAGGAGTCTCCGGTACTAATGGAATATTGCAGACACGAATATTTTTATTTGCTAAATACATCGATAAAGGTGTTTTGGAAGTTCTAGATATACCTAATATCGTTATGTCTGCTATTAAAACGCCGCGTGGATCTTTACCATCATCATATCGCACTGCAAACTCGATTGCTTCAACACGTTTGAAATATTGTTCATCCAGCTTTCTCAAAGCACCTGGATTTACAATAGGCACTTGATCTGTCATTCGTTCAATTGCTATAATTGCTGGTGATAAAATATCTACGCTGGTTATATTATTAAGGTCACAATATTTTCGGGTATAATCAATAAGATTTTCATTGACAAGAGAATAATAAATGATACTATAAGGCGATTCGCTGCACTCTTCTAGTATATTATGTAGCTTATTGATATCTCTCACGTGTGAAAAACGTTTTATTTTGAAGTCTTTTATGGTAAATTGAGCTATAGATGCTTTTACGATTTGCTCTCCCGTTTCTCCGGTAGAGTCTGAAATGATGAATAGTCTAAGAGTTTCCATGATACCTCCTATGATAATTTAGGAAAACTATCTCTATTCATATTATACAACAAGAACCATAAAATTTCATTAATATTCTATGGAGATCTAAAGACTGTGAAAACATTTACTTGACTTTTTTGCAAGATAAAATATTCATAGGCACTAAGCATGATTATAATTAAAATAAGTAGATGTGATCGATTTCCCAGGAAGTTTATTTTTTAATGAATCTATTATTTGCTCTCTATTGAAAAAACAATTATGGAATTTGATTCTAGTCCCGCTTTCGTTGTATAGTAAAAATAATTATACTTTTAAGAGGTGAGTTTTTATGTCCTCCGAATATGAGGATCTTCTTTTATTACTAAATATTGTGCGTCTTTCTTATGACAAACAGTATGTTCTATATGAAGAAATCGGCATACGATCCATTAAAGAATTAAGAGAATCTCTCTATAATCTTCCATTCAGTCGGTCTATTATAGAAAAATTGAGCAAAAGGATAGACAAAACAGATATCGATAAATATAAAGATCGGCTTCTTCAGCTTAATATACATAAAGTGCATTATACAGATCTAGATTACCCTGAAAACTTAATACATATTCAAAATCCGCCTCCTATATTGTATTACAAAGGTATATTAGAAAAAACTTTTAATAAAGGCGTTTCTGTAGTCGGTTCAAGAAAATGTACAGATTATGGCAAATATGTCTGCGAAAAACTTGTAAGAGAGCTTAGTTATTATAAAATTCCCATAATATCAGGATTAGCATTGGGTATAGACGGAATTGCCCATAGAGCTGCGTTGGATAACGACAATAAGACCTTAGGCGTTTTGGGTAACGGAATTGATCAAATCTATCCGAAGAGCAACAGAGCTTTGTATTCAAAAATGGAAAGCAATGGTTGTATTGTTTCAGAATTTCCACTGGGTTCGGATCCAAAGCCTTATAATTTTCCCCAGAGAAATCGTATTATAAGCGGTATAGGCACGGGAGTATTAGTAATAGAAGCTCAAGAGAAATCAGGAACTTTATTAACGGCTACGGCTGCTGGAGAACAAGGCAGAGAAGTATTTGCAGTACCAGGCAATATCTTTTCCCAAGGAAGCAGCGGTACAAATAAGCTTATCCAAGACGGAGCAAAGCTTGTTATGAACGTAGAAGATATTCTAAATGAACTGCCTTACGAGGACAGTATATTACAGACACAGTGTAAAGAAGAAATAAATGAAGAGTTAAGCGGAAATGAAAAAAGTATTTTCCAATCGTTGATGATCTCTCCTAAGAATTGCGATGAACTTTGTTTTGAAAAAGACATGGCAATCAGTGAAGTGCTGGAAATTATTACCAGTCTTGAGCTGAAAGGACTTATTGGAATGATTGGGGATAAATATAGCATATTAAAGTGAGAGGATGAATTTTTTGGCTAAAAATTTAGTGATTGTAGAGTCGCCAACTAAAGCAAAGACGATTTCAAAAATGCTGGGTTCAAATTATAAAGTAATCGCTTCTGTAGGACATTTGCGCGATTTGCCCAAAAGCAGAATGGGAGTAAATATTGAAGATGATTTTGAACCGGAATATATCAATGTCCGAGGCAAAGGCGATATTATAAAAAACATAAAAAAGGAAACAAAAAATGCAGAAAAAGTTTTTTTAGCCACTGACCCGGATCGGGAAGGAGAGGCAATCTCTTGGCATTTAAACTTTATTTTAGGATTAGACTTGGATCAAGCGAATAGAGTCGTTTTTCAAGAAATAACAAAGGAAGCAGTAAAAAAAGCGATCCAAGAGCCTAGGAAAATTGATATGGA
>JAAZME010000126.1 GCA_012798975.1 Gallicola sp. | reverse complement strand
GATCCATCCGTTCCATGGCCTCCAGTAAAAAGTGATAGCCGTTGGCTGTAAAGTCAAACTGGACGAGAGGATCTTCTGCGAAGTGCTGAACCTCTTCTTCTATAGAAGAAATCCAGTCGAAGGGAGTATGATGTCTGGCGAGTTTTCGATTGAAATTAAGAATGATCGATTTTAAAACAGGGCTTCTATATTCTTCCCCGATATACTTTCTCGTAAGGGAAGTGTATGCGATGCCTGCTTTTAATAAAGGTTTTGCCACTTCCGTCGTTCCCATAAGAATAGCTCCATTTAGTTTTTCCTTCGGATACTCCAAAAGAAATTCCCGAAGAAGAAAAGACCCCATGCTGTGGCCTAGAATAAAATAGGGCAGATCTCCTTCTTTCTTTCCTAAAAGAAAGGTTCGATAAAGATCTTCCACAAGATATTTGTTTCCATCCGGAAGACCAAAATACCCTGTATCCCCTTTGGATAATGTACTTCTTCCATGTCCTAGATGATCGTTGCCCAGTACGGTAAATCCTCTCTCGACAAAAAACTCCGCCATTTCCTGATAGCGGAGTGCATGCTCCTTCATTCCATGAGAAAACTGAAGAATCCCAACCGGATTCTCCGCTCTCCAGATATATACCTTTATCCTTCTCTTTCCTTCAGAAGAAAGAAAATACATCTCTTCTCTTTTAATCATCTCGTCTCCGTTGTTGGAGATAGGGGTTAGGGAATAGGCAATAGGCTGTAGGGATGGATAACTTTTTTTAAGCCAAAGGCTTAAAAAAGTTTACTTCCTATAACCTACGTCCTGTCTTTTTCCTTTATCATTGAAAAAGAAAAGTGAAGTCTTTACGCTTTTCTACCTCAACTCCCCTCTCCCCTTTCTCACACTACACACTTTTTTTAAACGTTCTCTTTAATAAAGATATTCGGCGTTGTATAGTACTTTCTTGCTCCGGAAATCAGATTGTCTTGTCCGATTCTTGTGTATGGGGCAACAAACTGTTCATTATAGATAAACATCCCTACTACAGCACCGAATTCATTCAGTTGAAGTTTTCCTTCTTTATCAAACTCTACTACTTTTAAAGGATACTGATCGTAATATTCCTGATAGATATATCCTGTTCCCAGTATTTCCTCGGCTATTTTTTCAAACTCTTCCTGGCTGTGGTCTCGTCCTACATAGATACCTTGGGAAGCATAAGCATCAAGAGGTTTAAAGATATAATTGTCTTTATTTTTCTTGACGATTTCTAAATCTTCTTCTGCTGCAAATTCTTCTGTATAAGGTATATGTTCTTCTAAAAATGCATTTTCTTCATCTGTAAGAATTTTCTTTGTATCTTCTAAACGGAAGATTTTATAGGTCAATTTATAATGCATAATCTGGCTTCTAAAAGAGCCCAGCATTAAAAAGGCATTGTCGAGATAGGCTTTTCTAAACTCTTCCAGTTCATCATAAAGGTTCATAAACTCTACTGTAACAATTCTTCGGTATACAAGATCGATCTCATAGCCTTTATGCTGAAGTTTGCCATCTTTATACTCAAGATCTCTAATATCGATAATTTCGCAGTTTACGCCTAAGGACTCATAGGCTTTTTTAAACTCTTCGAACTCGTTGGAAGTTCCGATTTCCAGATGATCGACGATGGCTACATTTGGTTTCTCTTTTCCTTTAACTTTCTTATAGAGTTCTACAGAATCCTTCGCCCAGCGGTGGATTTCTTCTACATTCTCAAGATGATACTTTTCGGAGAACTCCTTCATCCCCTTTGTCTCAAGCATGATCTTTCCGATCGTATTATCCTCATTCATAGCGGAAGCGCCGTCTGTATTGAATTCTACAAATTTAAACTCGTCACGATCTCTGTAGAAGACATCATATCGGCAGATAGGTACCGGAATATCGTACCCTGGATCGTGGACAATCAGTTCTTCCAGTTCTTTTGAAAAACGGAAATGCTTTCTATATTCCGGATTTTCTACATATTCCTTTGTAATCTTTTTCGTAATCGACATGAGCATATCTGCCATATATTGAAAATCCGCTTTTGCTGTTTTATCATAGAAAAAACCTTGATACGTCACAGGAATCGGCTCTCCGTGATAATAGGCGCTGGAGTTGTTCACTTTTTCCACTAAATCTTTGTAATCTTCATAATATTTCTTTTCATCTTTTTTTAATAATTCATAATATTCTATTGCGTATTTATCGTTATGCATCCAGTACCTCCCGGGTCATTGTTACGGAATCGACAGCTTCTCTTAAACCGTCTTTATTATATATCTCTTCAAATTGATCTCGGGGATTTTTCCCTTCTTTCAATAATTCTTTTAAAGGCTCTAAAAATTTCACCTCTTCTTCTGACAAGGCTTCTTCTTCAAGGGTCGTTATCTTCTTGCCCCATTCTAATATTGTCTGATCTTTATAAAGTCCCTGAAGACCTTTGGCTCTTGTCTCTTTCTTTCCTTTCACTACATCTTCATAGGAAACAGATTCTGTATCTTTTAAAAATTGATCCAGAGCTTTTTCATTATAAAAGAGCCCTTTGATTAAAGCGATACAGGAGAAATTTAAAGGATAAGGAACAGAGTCCATCATCCGAAGTTCTAAATATCTTTTTACCCGAACATCCGGAAAGACAATGGACAGCGCATGGAAGATCAAATCATCATTTTCTTTTTCCGGATCCAAAACATCCTTTAGGGTTTTATCTCCGGAAGAAACTTGAGCTCCATTCTCCTCCATAAAAATAAGAGGGGTATTTACTATTTTTTCTGCATAGCTTCTATATGAAAGATCTTCTTTAAAAGCCAAGTCAAAAATGCCGGAACGATCACTGTCT
>JAAZME010000281.1 GCA_012798975.1 Gallicola sp. | reverse complement strand
TTATCCGCCTTCTTTCAGAAAACGGTGCACTGGCTACATTTATTCAAGCAGGAGCAAGAATTCTAGAATCAGGCTGCGGTCCTTGTATCGGTATGGGACAAGCGCCAAAATCTGCCGGTGTAAGTCTTAGAACCTTCAACAGAAACTTCAAAGGGCGTTCAGGAACGATGGATGCACAAGTTTACCTAGTAAGCCCGGAAACTGCTGCGATTTCAGCTGTAAAAGGATATTTAACCGACCCTAGTACAGAAGATATCGACTTGAATATTCCGGAGCCGGAAAGCTACGGACAAAGCGACAACTATTTTATCTATCCTTCAGAGGAAGGTCTAGGAAAAGATGTTGTTATGGGTCCGAATATTAAACCTTTCCCTATCGCCGTTCCTTTAACAGAAACTATCGATAAAAAAGTAATCTTGAAAACAGGAGATAATATTACAACGGACGATATTTGTCCATCGAATGCGAAACTTCTTCCATTCCGTTCAAATATTCCTTATCTTTCTCAGTTCTCTTTTAAAACAATTGTGGATGATTTCTACGATAGAGCAAAAGAAAATAATGGCGGAATCATAATCGGAGGAGACAACTACGGCCAAGGTTCTTCTAGAGAGCATGCTGCATTAATTCCGCTTTATTTAGGGGTAAAAGCAGTTATCGCCAAGACTTTTGCTAGAATTCACCGTTCTAACTTAATCAACAGCGGTATTCTTCCTCTTACCTTTGTAAATAAAGAAGATTACGACAAAATCGAAGAATACGATGAAATAGTTTTATCCGATCTTATCGAATCTATCAACAACGACAAGCCGATTAAAGCTTCTATTAAAGGAAAAGATATTGAATTCCTAGTAGAGTTTAGCGGATCAGATAGGGAGAAAGAAGTTGTACTAAACGGCGGTTATTTAAACTATTCTAAAAACAACAAATTGGAGGTATAAGATGGATATTACTTTAATAGAAGGAGATGGAATCGGCCCTGAGATTTCAAAATCTTTAAGAGATGTTTTTGCCGCTTGCGGTTTAGACATCAACTGGGACATCTGCCAAGCAGGAGAAGCGAATTACGAAAAAACAGGAGAGCTTATTAACGACTCTACCTTTGCAAGCTTAGAAAAAAACAAAATCGGCATCAAAGGCCCTATCACCACTCCGATCGGAACAGGATTTCGCTCTATCAATGTATTTCTTCGCAAGAAATATGACCTTTATGCCAATGTACGTCCTGTAAAATCTCTAGGTACAATCGAATCTTTATTTGAAAACATTGATATCACTATTTTTAGAGAAAATACAGAGGATCTATACGCAGGAATCGAAAAGAAGATCAGCGATGACGAAATGCACAGCATCAAAGTCATCACTCGTCAAGGTTCTACAAGAATCGCGAAAGAAGCCTTCGAATTTGCAAAGAAAAATGGTGTTGACAAAGTAACTGTGGTTACAAAAGCCAATATTATGAAGCTTACTGATGGTCTTTTCTTAGAAGTTGCCAGAGATGTGTCAAAAGACTATCCAGAAATCGAATTAGAAGAAGTTCTAGTAGATAATATGTGTATGCAGCTTGTCATGTATCCTGAGCGTTATAAAATTATCCTTACAGAAAATCTGTATGGAGATATTTTATCCGACCTTTGTGCCGGACTCGTAGGAGGACTAGGGCTGATTCCAGGGGCAAATATTGGAAAAGATATCGCAATTTTCGAGCCGGTTCACGGTTCTGCTCCTGATATCGCAGGAAAAAATTATGCCAACCCTACTGCCTTATTACTAAGCGGATGTTTAATGCTTGATTATATCGGCGAACATGAAGCATCTGAGAGAATAAAAAATGCTATCGACAAAGCTTTAAGCGATAAGAAAAATTATACAAGAGATCTTGGAGGCAATGCATCTACCGATGACTTTACTCAAAGCGTAATCTCTAATTTATAAAAAAAAGGAGTTGTTGAACTATGAATTCCTCTTTAAATCAACCAAAAATTCAGCAGATCGAATCAAAATTATTAAATCTGCTGGAAAAAAACAGTTATGTTAATCCTGAACTTTATACGGAATATAATATAAAAAGAGGTCTGCGTAATTCCAACGGAACTGGAGTTCTAGTAGGAATTACAAGAATTGCCAATGTAGAAGGTTATGTCTTGGAAGACGGAAAGAAAATCCCTACAGACGGAAGATTATTATATCGAGGAATTCCACTCAATGATATCGTAAAGGGCTTCCAAGAGGATAACCGTTTCGGGTTCGAGGAGACGGTTTATCTGCTGCTCTTAGGAGAGCTTCCTTCCAAGGAAAGTTTGGCAAATTTCAGCCAAATGCTGGAACGCTATAAAACCTTCCCTAAATTTTATAACGAAGA
>JAAZME010000336.1 GCA_012798975.1 Gallicola sp. | reverse complement strand
GGGAAAGCTCAAAGAAATACAAGAAGACCGAAGTTTAAAAGAAATAGCAGAAAGACATGCCTACAATATGAAACAAATCGTGGCTGCCCTTGTCGATAATGAAATGAAAAACTTGGATTATATAATAGAGAAGGATGCAGTAATCAACTGGGTTTATAGAAATTCAGCTGACGGGTATCGGATTTTATCTAGAACTATAACCTTAATTTTTATACTAGCTGCGAAAAGCGTAATACCGGAGCACAATATTATCGTAGAGCATTCAATCGGAAACGGACTCTATTTAGAAAGAAAAGACGGAGAAGCTTTAAAACATGAAGAACTTTATCTTATAGAAAAGGAAATGGAGAAGATTATCAAAGAAGATCTTCCGATAGAAAGAAAAAGTGTAGATCGCGATATTGCGATCTCCCTTTTTGAAAAAGAAGGATATGCAGACAAGATCCGTCTGCTGAAAACATTGAAAAAAGAGGAGTTTGATATATATACAGTAGATGGAAGGTATTTTTCATTCCACGGTTATTTGGCTCCTGCTACAAAATACATCGAGAAGTTCAGACTTCATTCTTATTATCCAGGAGTTGTTATCGTGATACCTACTCCAGAAAGCGGAGGAAGAGTCCCGCCTTTTAAAGAAGAAAAATCTCTTGCTAAGATTTTTGAATCTTCAAAGAAGTGGACAGATTTATTAGATATTGGTTCAGTGGGAAGTTTAAATGAAAAAATTCTTAAGAAGGATATCGATTTTTTGATCCATGTATCAGAAGCCTATTTCGAAAATCAAGTAGCGGCTATCGCTGAAAATATAGTGAAGGACGGCTCTATCTCTATGGTACAGATAGCAGGGCCCAGTTCCTCGGGTAAAACGACTCTAGCATACCGTTTAGCTGTCCAGTTGGGAGTTCATGGGCTGAAACCTATTCCTCTTCATATGGATGATTATTTTGTTGACAGAGAAGATACTCCATTAGACGAAGAAGGAAAACGAGATTTTGAGGCTTTTGAAGCGATTCAGCTGGATCTTTTTAATAAAGATCTGCTTGCATTAATCGAAGGAGAAAAAATAGAACTGCCGAAATTTAACTTTATTACCGGTAAATCTGAAAGGTCAGGGAGAAAAATAAAGCTTGAAAAGAAAAGCATACTGATTTTGGAAGGGATTCATGGATTAAATCCAAAACTAACCCATTTGATACCGGAAAAGAAAAAGTATAAAGTCTATGTATCAGCTTTAACCCAGCTTAATATGGATTCCCATAATCGAATTTCTACAACAGATGTCCGACTTCTTCGCCGAATGGTTCGAGATACTAGAACAAGAGGAAAAAGCTTGGACGAAGTATTTACCGAGTGGAGAGGAGTACGAAAGGGAGAGAAGAAAAATATATATCCTTATCAAGACTATGCAGATATAGCCATCGACTCCTCTCTAGTATATGAAATACCTGTTCTAAAAAAATATGTTATGAAATTATTCGACCAATATGATCGAGAAGGGATATATTATAAAGATGTAAAGAGACTAAAATCCTTTTTGAAATATTTTATTGAGTTTGAAGAAGAAGAAAATATTCCTTCAAGATCTATATTAAGGGAGTTTATTGGAAGGAAAGGAGAAGAAGCATGAAACAAGTAATAGGAATTGATATCGGGGGAACGAAGATCAATTCTGCTGTCATCGACGAGGAAGGTAATGTCATTGATAAATACCGCATCCAGTCTAATGCAGAAGACGGACGAGACGAAGTGCTGAAAAGAATTCGTATCTCTATTGATAGGCTGATGACCTCTGAGATTGAGGGGATCGGCATAGGAACTGCGGGGTTTATCGATTCAGAAAAAGGAATTGTTAAATTTGCAGGCAATATTGAAGGGTGGACAGGTCTTCGTCTTAAAGAAGAGCTCGAAAAAAATATCAGTATTCCTGTATATGTTGACAATGATGCAAATATCGCTGCATTATGCGAAAAATGGCTGGGAGCAGCAAAAGGATATTCGTCCTTCGTCATGCTTACGATGGGGACTGGACTTGGCGGAGCAATTTATGATCATAAAATGGGCTTTTGGCAAGGAGCTAATTTTCAAGGGGCAGAATTGGGACATATGATTTTATATCCAGAAGGAAGACTATGTACCTGTACACAACATGGATGTGCCGAAAAATATATTGCAGGATCAGCTTTAAGCATCAACTATCAAGAACTGACAGGCAAAGAGGAAACAGGTCCTGAAATTATTGCAAAGATTGAAAAAGACCAAGCTGCGAAAGATTCAGTAAAAAGAATTGCCCATGACTTAGGATTGTATCTCGCTTCCATAAAAAATATTTTTGATCCGGAAGGGGTTGTAATCGGCGGAGGTTTTATAGAAACGAAAGAGCACTGGTGGGATGAAGCTATAGTACAGTATAAAAAAATCTGCAATCGTCCTGAAGGAATGGAAATCACTGCAGCAAAATTCCAAAACGATGCAGGAGTCATCGGTGCAGGAAAACTTGCATTTGAAAAATTAGGATATAAATAATGCTTAAGATATTTAAAGAGAACTTTACGAACCAGTCTTTAGAAATTTTAGAAAATAAAATATACGAACATATAGACCGAGAAGAAGATTTTTTAATAATCTTTCCCAACCGGGATATCGTAGATGTCCTTTCAAAAAAGATCCTGAATCGTTTGGGCGTTATAGGAAATTTAAAGATTGCTACCTTTGAAGAATTGCTGAATCAACACCATCTTCATCAAGATATCGGAAAATATTTTATGAATATTCTTCTTCGAAAAAGTGTTGAAAATCTGCAGCAGAAAAAAATAGTCGAACAAGAGAGCCTTTATCTATCCGAGGGCTTTCTTGCTATCTGCAGACAAATACTATCTCTCATAAGAAATTCTCATAAAGACTTGGCTGTAGTAAGAAAGTCTATAGAATTAAAATCTCTAGAAGTTATTCTCTTAATATTGGAAGAATACGAAAGACAGATGGAGTTGTTTAATATTCCGGATCCTTATGGATTTAAAGATTTCGATAAAAATATCTGCGAACAATTCAAAGGATATTATATTTATATAGATGGATTTCAGGAATTTAGACCTGTAGAAATGCAGTGGATAAAAGAAGTTTCCTGTAATAATACAGAAATTTATTTTCATAGCATAGAAGATTTTTCTATCGTAGAAAAGACATTGAGAAAGCTCAGAAAGATAGGCTTCATAGAAGAGCGGATTGAAACTGAAAGGAAGAGTTTTCAAAGACTTGCTAAGAATCTTGCAAGCCAGGAAAAAGTCCAAGCAGAGAATATTAAAGTCCTAATGGCGGAAGATCCCTATCTAGAAGCTAAAGGAATCTCTCAAGAAATAAAAAGACAAAGAATAAAAGGAATACCCTTTGAAGAAATGGTAATTGCCCTAAAAAACAAAGAACAGGAAGATTTAATTCTTTATCATTTGGAAAAAGAGCAGATTCCTTTCCATTATCAAAGAAATATACCTCTGCTTAAAATAAACCTTTTTAAAGAATTTAGATCCCTTCTATGGGAATATGAAAGCAATCAGGAGTTTTTGTTGGGGAATATCGGCAATTCTATATTGCCGGAAATCAAGGAAGAGTCCGCATTTGTCTTGAAGAATCTTATCCGTTTAAAAAACTATCAAACAATAAGGGAGTATAGAGAGGATCAGGATATCTGTTTAGCAAGAGACCAGGAAAAGATACAGAAAATTCTTGAAGAATTAGAAGAATGGCATGTGCTAATACGGAAGAATGTCAGCGGCTCTCTTTTAAATAGAATAATAGAGATAATTAAAAGTAAGCGTCTCTTAGAAGAGGACCTTTCCCTGAAATCAGCCTATAAAGAAATTTTATTATGGTTTGAGAGGGTTAGATCTCAATATAATGGGTTTTTACTGACTTTAAATCCTAAAGAGTATCGGGAGTTTTTAATGGAAGTTTTCGAAAACTATACAGTAAATGCAGGAAATTCTTTGATAAAAGGCGTTCAAATCAAAAAACTTCAGGATATTCGATTGACTTCTTATGATCTAGTCCTTATTCCAGGAATGAAAGACAAAAATTATCCAAAAAAAACCGAGTATCATTATTTCTTTGAAGAAAAAGCGATCGAAGAATTAAAAAATTCTGGAATTTCTCTTCACAATAAAAGGGAGGATCAGGAAGAAGACAGGCTGAATTTCTTGACAGCTTTAAGCTCGGCTAAGAAATCTGTATTCTTTTCTTATTGCAAAGATGATCTCCCGTCTTTTTATCTAAGAGAAATAATGAGCGGGAATGAAGATATAGAAAAATATACTGTAAAAGATTTTATACGTCCAGTACCAAATTCTATCAGTACAGTGGAAGACTTAAAAAGATATAAAGGAATTTTTACAAAGAGAAACACAGAAATTAAGAAAGACAATAATTTTTATTTGAAATCATTTTTTTCGGTTACTGAACTGGAGACTTATCAAAGCTGTCCTGCAAAATACAATTATCGATATGTAATGGATATACAATCTCCCTATGTCGATCCAAAAGCCCAAGAAACGTTTCGTCTAGGAGAGCTGTGTCATGAAGTCTTAGAGATGTATTATAAGTACTATAATAAAAACATAAGAACCTTTTTAGATAAAGGGTTCTATGACTGGTCGGGAAGCAAAGAATTTATAGAGAAGAATCTTTTTCAAAGGGCGGGCAGCCTTGGTTTTAATTTAAACTTGGAAGAAACAAGATTAGAATTAAAACTTTATAGCGGTCATATTTTAAAACTAATTCGAAAAGATTTAGAAGATTTAGGAAAACACAAAAAAAAATTCTATCCTTCTCATTTTGAAGCAAAGATTCAAGTAGAGCATGTGTTTAAATCCGGAGATAAAGAACAGATCGTCCACATCAATGGACGGATCGATCGAATAGACCAGTCTACAGATGGAGAAGTTAAACTAGTAGATTATAAACTGGGATCTGCTTCTATTAAATATTGGAAAGATATTGAAAAAAGAAAAACACTGCAGTTTCCTATATATAGTCTCGCAGCAGAACCAGTCAGCTGCAGATACTTATCCGTTAAAAAAGAAGAAATTCATGTTTTTTATAGGATAACGGAAGAGGGTAAACGGTCAGAAGAAGTATCGAGAGGAGAAGTAAAAAAAATGCAGCAGGATATCCGCTTTGAGATAAACGACATTCTTGAAGGGATAGGGATGAAAGAATTTTCTAAAGGAGCAGAGGATGAAAAGGTCTGCAGCTACTGCGAATATAATATGATTTGTATGGAGAGGAGGAAAGAGAGGTGAAGTTAACACAAGAACAGGAAAGGGCTGTTTCTGCTATTGAAGGAAATGTAATTGTGAATGCCGGGGCAGGAACTGGAAAAACTGAAGTTTTAACAAGAAGATATCTAAAAATTATCGATGAAAAAATAATGAACTCAAAGGCTCCTATCGAATCCGTTGTGGCAATAACCTTTACTGTAAAAGCTGCAAATGAAATGAAGGAGAGAATCCGAGAAATGGTTCTGAATAAGGAAGAACTAGATCTTGAAATGATTCGAGAAATTGAGAATAGCAATATAACGACGATCCACGGATTTTTTTCGAAAATACTTAGAGATTATTCTTATCCAGTAAAGATTGACCCTCTCTTCACCGTGATGGAGGAGAGAGAATCCGAGGAGCTCTTAACAAAAATCTCAGTTGAAGTATTGAAAGAACTTCAGACGGAGATGGAGACCGATAAAAGCTCTCTACTGGTAGAATTGGTTGAAGAACTGTCGATCTTTCATTTTTCCTCATTATTGGAAGAAATTATGGGTTTTTATAAAGAGTTTCGCATTTATCCTATATCATTAAAAACGCTTAAAGAAAAAACCCTTGAGAATCTCAACAGTTATAAAAATTCTTTGGATCTGGTTGATCTTCGTTATGAATTGGAAGAACTGAAGGCATCATTAAAAAAGAATACTAAAATCTATAAATTCCTCGCTAAAGAAGAGCAGGAAAGAATCCTTCAAGGAGAAGAAATCACCGATGACTTTATAAAAGAGATCAGAGATCTTCTAGAAACCAGTACTGTAAAAGATAGAGAACATATCGACGAAATTCTTGAAGAATTAAACAGTTATTTCCTTTCGAAGGAGAAAGAAAAAATTCCTCTATATGAAATCTTGTTCGATAAGATTCTAATCGAAATTGAAAGACGATATAAAGATGAGAAAATCAAACTCGGAGTGATGGATTTTTCTGATTTGGAGCATCTTGTCTATAAGCTGACAGAAAATGAAAGTATTAGAAAAGAACTCCAGAATGAGTACCGCTACTTTATGATCGATGAATATCAGGATATCAACGATATTCAAAAAGAAATTTTTTATCGGCTTACGTCAAGGAAAAGAAAACTCGACTGCAATAATCTTTTTGTCGTTGGCGATCCGAAACAATCGATATACGGTTTTAGAGGAGCTAATATTTTCGTGTTTGAAGAAACTAGAAAAGATATTTTAGAAGGCGGAGGAGAAGAAATTGTATTTAAAGATAATTTCCGCTCCGATAAAAATATTTTAGATCCTGTAAATAAAATTTTTCAAAGACAGATGGAAGAAAGGTTTCATCCATTGCAGGCTCATAGAGATAAAAAAGTCGTATCGCTCTTTACCTTAGCATCTGGAAAAGATTTTTCAAGATCTGATGAAGGGGAAGTTATGGCCTCTTCTATAAAGGAGCGTGTCTCTCATCAGGATAAAGCCTACGGAGATTATAGTGTTCTTCTTTCTGCCAGAACCCTTCTAAAAGAAATCCTTCCTGGATTAAAAGAGAGAGAAATTCCTTATTATATTATGAAATCTCCGGGGTTTTACAGAACGGATGAAATTCTCGATATGATTAATATTTTGAAATTTATATACAATAAAGATGATGAGGTATCCTTAACAGGTGTATTGAATGGTCTTTTCTACAATCTGCCCTTACAAGAAATTCAAGAACTTCTTAATATGAGAAGAGGTCTTAGTTACAATATTTCAGAAAAGATAATGGCGGTGTGGGATGATTTGGAAGAAAAAAGAAATGGATTTTTGGAGACGATACATTCGAAAGGTTTATACTATCTGCTAATAGATATCTTGAATAAATACGAAATCTTTGAAAAACTAAATCGAGACTACAGTGATTATCAAAGACAGGGAAATCTTTATAAGCTTCTAAGTATCGCACGAGAAGCAGATGAACGATATTTGACTCTTGAAGGATTTATAACGGAACTTCTAGGAGAAAAAGGAGAAGATCTGCAGATGCAGGTGGAAGATGAACAGAGCCCTGTTGTAAAAATTATGACAATACACGAGTCAAAAGGGCTCGGCTTTGATGAAGTATTTGTTCCAGCATTAAACAGGAAATTGTTGGAAAATAAAAGCAAAATAAAACTGGATAAAAACTTTGGAATCGCAATGAAGCTTCGGGATCGGGATATCCGGTATAAACAAATAGGTCAAAAGGAAAAAGAACGCCTGCTGATCGAAAGAGACAATCTTTATTATGTAGCTATGACAAGAGCGAAAGAGAATCTCTATTTAGGTCTTAGCGGAAATAACAGCGGCTATAAGAAAATTATTCAAGAAACTATCGATGAATTAACAGCAGAAAAACAAGCTTACGAACTGGAGATTCAAGAAAGAACAGAAAATCCGGAAATCCCGGCAGAAAGAAAAATAGTAGAAGAATATCCTTTAATTTTCACAGAAGCACCGAAGGAATTTTCTTTACAGGCTCTTAGTATTACGAAAGTAATCGATTATCTCGACAAAGGAATAGAATCCTTTTTTCAGAAAGATAAGGCGGATGAAGAAGAATTTGAACTGGAAATGCCCTCGTTTTTAAAGGGACAGATTATCCATAGCTTCGCAGAAAGATATGAAAAGAATTTAGATTCGGAAGTTTTATTAGATGAAATACTTAAAGAATATAATGTGGATAAAAAAGAAAGACATCTTTTTTCAAGATACAAGGATAATTTTATCGAGTCCTTAGAAAGAGATGGGAAATATGATAAAATACAGAAAGAGTACCCTTTTATGATAAGCCTTAAGGGACAAAGTTTTCGAGGGGTTATCGACCGGATCGAATTCAGCGGAGAGAATTTAAAAATTATCGACTATAAACTTTCCCGCCAGAAAAAGGAAAGCTTGATGAAACGATATAAACTCCAGATGGTGTTTTATGGATATGTATGCGAAAAACTTTTCTCTAAAAACATCAGTTTGGAAATCTATAATTTAGAAAATAGAGAGAAAATCCCTGTTTCTTATAATGAAAGAGAAAAGATAAAAATGTTGGAACAAATAGATGAGTTCATAAAAGAAGTAGAAAAAACAGTAAAAGGCGGTGCAGAAAATGTCCGATAAAATATTACTTGTTGAAGATGAAGATAATATTAGAAAATTTACAAAAATCAACCTTGAGCGGGAAGGTTATGAAGTGATAGAGGCAGGAAGCGGAGAAGAGGGTATTGTTCTTGCTGAAGAAAATAAGCCTGAGATTGCTATCTTAGATGTTATGCTGCCAGGCATCAACGGTTATGAAGTATGCAGCTATTTAAGGCAGAACATGGATGCCATTGGTATAATTATGCTGACGGCTAAAACACAAGATGATGACAAGATTACAGGATTTGAACAGGGTGCAGATGATTATCTGAGCAAACCATTTAATCCAAAAGAGCTT
>JAAZME010000094.1 GCA_012798975.1 Gallicola sp. | reverse complement strand
TTCCTTCCTCTTGGAGGATGTCATAATAGTTAATACTTTCTACATCGTTAAAGTCTTCTATACTTTGAAAATCGCCATTGGTCATACCGAACTCTTCTCCCTGATAGATATAGGGGGTTCCTCGAAGGAAATGGACCACATTGGCAAGCATTTTTCCGGAACGGTTATGGAATTTTTGGTCATCGCCAAACCTGGATACAGCACGAGGCTGGTCGTGGTTATTCCAAAACCATGCGGACCACCCGCCGCCATCCTGAAGTTTTAGCTGCCATTCGGTAAAAATTTCTTCGAGTTTTTTAATATCCGGATCCATAAGCTTCCATTTAGCACCGCCAGGATAATCGACTTTGAGATGATGAAAACTGAAAACCATATTCAGTTCTCCTTCTGAAGGATTGGTATACTGGATGCAGGCTTCGGGACTGGTAGAAGACATTTCACCTACAGTGATCATTTCGGACAGTCTTGTATCTCGTACAAGTTCTTTTAGAAAATCGTTGACATAAGGTCCGTCTGTGTAAAATCTTCGTCCGTCTCCTTCGAAGTCGTCTTGGAATTCTCCTTTTGGTTTTCCGATTAAGTTGATGACATCGAAGCGGAATCCTTTGACTCCTTTATCGATCCAAAATTCGATGACTTTTTTGAGTTCGTTTCGGACGTTGGGATTATGCCAGTTTAAATCTGCTTGGTTTTTATGGAAAAGATGAAGATAATAAAGATCTAGATCTTCTACATATTCCCATGCATTTCCTCCGAATTTTGAGATCCAATTTGTAGGAGGACCTCCCTCTTTTCCTTTTCTAAAATAGTAGAAATCCTGATAGTATTTATCGCCTGCCAGAGCTTTTTGAAACCATTCATGGAAAACGGAGGTGTGGTTAAAGACCATATCCAGCATAATAGACAGATTATGTTCTTCTGCTTCCTTTACGAGATCTTCGAAGATCTCCATGGTGCCAAAATCCGGATTGACTGCGCAGTAATCGTCTACGTCGTAGCCGTTGTCATATTGATGAGATGGAAAAAAAGGGGTGATCCAAAGACAATCCACCCCTAATTTTTCTAAATATGACAAATGCTTTCGGATTCCGTTCAGGTCTCCTATACCATCTCCATCCGTGTCTTGAAAAGATTTTGGATAGATTTGATAAATTGCCATATCTTTAAATTTCATTGTTGATACCTCTCTTCTTGCCTACAATAAGTGTTAATACCAATGGGACAGCTATAGCGATTCCCATTGCGATAATAAATGGAAGGATATATCGGGTTTGGATAGATAAGAAACCAGGAAGCCCTCCTACACCGATAGAGTTTGCCATAACACCCATTAGATTAGAAAATACTGCTGCAATCGCTGAACCGATCATTGCACAGATGAAGGGGAAGCCGTATTTAATATTGACCCCGAACATCGCCGGTTCTGTAACACCTAGATAACAAGATATACATGCAGGAATATTAACCTGTTGTGCTCTTTCGTTTTTTCTTTGAAGAATTATCATGCCCAATACTGCAGAACCTTGCGCAATATTAGAAAGGGCGATCATAGGCCATAAATTTGTTCCGTTAAATTCAGCTATCAGCTGAAGATCAATTGCATTGGACATATGATGCAGCCCTGTAATAACAAGGGGAGCATACAAGAATCCGAATACTGCTGAGAACAACCAGCTGAATGCAGAAGTAAGTCCTGCATAGACAATGTTTCCAATCCAAGATCCGATTACCCAGCCGATAGGCCCAAGAATTGCATGGGCCACGATAACGGCTAAAATCAAGGAGAAGAATGGTACAAAGATCATTTGTACAACGGTTGGTATAATCTTTTTAAAGAATTTCTCCAGATAGACAAGGGTAAATCCTGCGAAGATTGCTGGAAGAACCTGTGCCTGATAACCAATCATTTCCATGCGGAAAAATCCGAAATCCCAAAAAGGAATATCTGCTGCAGCTGTTTCCGCAACCCCATAAGCATTTAAAAGTTGGGGGAAACTAGTGTAAGACCTAATACGATTCCAAGAATCTGGGTGGTTCCCATTTTTCTTGTAACAGACCAGGTAATCCCTACTGGAAGAAAATGGAAGATCGCTTCGCCGATCAGCCAAAGAAAATCAAAGGTTCCTCGCCAAAACTGGGAAGATTCGGCTAAGGTCATGGTACCATTTTCTAAGAAATTTATTTCGCCGATAATGTTTCTAAATCCAAGGATCAAACCTCCGACTACGATTGCAGGAATAAGAGGAGCGAAGATCTCTGCTAGATTTGTCATGGCTCTTTGGAGAGGGTTCTGCTGGGCTTTCGCCTCGCTTTTTACTTTGTCTTTGCTGACCCCTTCTATTCCCGATATTGCTGAAAATTCGTTATAGAAATCCGCTACATCATTGCCGATAATCACTTGAAACTGACCGGCTTGAGTAAAGGATCCCTTTACAGATGGCAAAGCTTCAATCTTTTCCACATCTGCTTTGCTTTGATCGTGAAGGACAAAACGCATCCTTGTCACACAATGGGTGACAGCTTGAATATTCTCTTTGCCTCCGATATATTCTAATAGTTTTCTACTGTCTTCAGTAAATTTTCCCATTTTAACCTCCTTGTTCAGATTGTATTTTTGGAGTGAATTTATAATTCCGACAGTGAATTTATACCCAATCCCTATTATGAAAAACCTTTTCATAAAAGTTGTTTTTCTGTAAATTGGTTATTAAAGTTGGTTTTCTTTTTAAGAAAGGGTAGGAGTAAATGAAGGAGGTGTTTTTATGAAAAAATATATTGCAGAAATTTTTGGTACATTTTGTTTGGTATTGTTCGGAACAGGAACAGCAGCGGCTTTTGGTGCAACAGCTCCTGATACTTTAGGGGTGGCATTTGCCTTTGGATTTATTCTTACGTTAATGGTTTATACAATCGGCAATGTTTCTGGATGCAATGTAAACCCTGCTGTTTCTCTGGCAATGCTTTTGGATGGAAGAATGGAAGGGGCTGAGTTGGGAAATACCTTGTATCTCAGGTGATCGGAGCTTTTCTAGGAAAGGCAGTAGTGTATTTCTTGAATCAAAGTTCAGTAATAACAGGTTTTGGAGCGAACGGTTTTGATGCTGGCAGTGCTGTATTTATTTCATTAGCCGGCGCGCTAGTCGTTGAAATTATTTTGACAGCAGTATTTATTCTGACGATTCTAGTAGTAACGAAGGATGAGAAAATCAAGCCGAATCATGGATTAATCATCGGGTTTGCATTGACGGCAGTTCATATTTTAGGAATTCCTTTAACAGGGACTTCTGTAAATCCTGCCAGATCTCTAGCACCTGCTGTATTTCAGGGAGCAGCTGCTTTAAATCAGGTATGGGTGTTTATTGTAGGGCCTTTCATAGGGGCAGCAATTGCAGTTGGACTGTATAAGCTTTTCTATAATGAGGGGGCAAGCACTGAAGCCGTTAAAAGAGAAGTTGTTACAGAAGAAGAAAGAATCTAGTTCCAAGATAGAATAAAAAAGATCAGCTGACTGGTCTTTTTTATTTGCTTTTTATTTCTTAAAACTTTATACTAGCAGAAAAAGGGGGAAAAATATGAAAAAGAAATCCTTATTCTATATAGTATTAGCAGCAGTTATGATTCTCGTCTCATCTTGCGGACAAGAAGAATATACAAAAAGAGACGGTGAATTTTACGATACTTTTGATACCCATATCATTTTTAGCGCCTATACAAAATCAGAGGATGAGTTTAAGAATTATTTTAAAATAGTAAAAGATGATTTTACAAGACTTCACAAATTATATGACCTATACAATGATTATGAAGGTGTAAATAATATTAAAACTATTAATGACCAAGCGGGCATTGCACCTGTGGAAGTCGATCAAGAAATCATCGATTTGATTAAATTCTCAAAAGAGGAAGCGGAAAAATATTCAAATAAGACAAATATAGCCATGGGTCCTGTATTAAAACTGTGGCATGAAACAAGAACAGAAGGGATCAAAGAACCGGAAAAAGCAGTGCTTCCTTCTATGGAAGCTTTAGAAGAAGCGAAAAAGCATACAGATTTATCGAAGG
Organism: Gallicola sp.; assembly: GCA_012798975.1. Classification (GTDB taxonomy): domain Bacteria; phylum Bacillota; class Clostridia; order Tissierellales; family Peptoniphilaceae; genus JBQKLI01. The sequence continues at coordinate 1,767 of JAAZME010000094.1, read as the reverse complement.
TGATTATCGATGAAGACAAAAAGACGGTCTATTTAGAAGAGAAAGAAATGTCCCTAGATTTGGGAGCTACTGCGAAAGGGTATGCAACACAAATTGTTGTAGACCATTTAAAAAAAGAAGGTGTTGACTCTGCAATTATATCAGCAGGAGGAAATGTCGAAGCTATAGGCAAGCCTTTAGATAGTGATAGAGAGAAGTGGGGAATCGGACTTCAAAATCCGATTGCTGTTGAAGATGAAACTGCGGAAAAACTTTTTGATGTGGTGTTTGCAAACAATAAGGCAGTTGTAACCAGCGGAGATTATCAAAGATACTATACGGTAGATGGTCAGCGGTATCATCATATAATCGATCCAGATACCTTAATGCCTGGAGATTATTATAGAGCAGTTACTGTCGTGGCAGATGATAGCGGGACAGCTGATTTTATATCCACAACTCTGTTTCTCCTTCCCATGGAAGAAGGAAAAGCCTTGGCTGAAAAAGCTGGGATAGACGTATTATGGTATTTAAAAGATAATAGTACAGTTTCAACTCCGGGGATGGATCAAATGCTTAAGAATAAAGGAGCAAGGGCGACGGATAATGATTAAACTTCTGTTTCCGAAAATTATTTTAGAAAATCCACGCTCCCTTATAAAAAGAAGTGTGGAGAGTGAGAGAGTGGGAGAGTGGAGTTATGGAGAAAAAATGAAAAACTACATTCATTTTTCTTCATAGAATATAAGGCTATTTTTTGGAGGCAAGAAACGAGATATCGGAATATCGGAGATTTTTTTATAAAAGAAACAATTTTTATGTTTCTACTGTAATTTCTCTGTTCTCATTTAAATAGAGGGTCAGGAGTTCGTTTGTTCATTCATGCAGATGTTAAAGATGTTCTTTTGTTGGAGAGCTTTAAAGAAAAAGTGGAAGATATTTGAGAAGTAGAGTGAGAGAGTGAAAATACGGAAGAAACATATAGCGTGTTTCATTCAGAAATATAAAAGGTTATCAGCTTACCCCAACTAAAAATCCGATACACAAAACTAACCAAAACTCGTAAAAAAGGAAGGTGCCAAGACACCTTCCTTTTTTACGAGTTTTTCTTAATCGTCAGCGACTGGTTAGTAAAATAAATCGACATAATGAATGAAAATCCGTTCCTATACTAAGTAGCAAATAAATGCACTTATTATTTTCCTCCACAACACCACTCTCACACTCTATTTTTTACACTCTCTACTCTTGCACTCTTTTTTTGCTTTTTACACATTTTTAATTTCTTTGTATCAGTATTTTTTCGGTGCTTTTTCCGAAGAGGTGATATCCGGAGCCGGCTTCGGATAAGATATCGAGGCATTCATCTGGCTTTCTTACGATATCTCCTCCTAGTTTTTTTACTTTTGATCTAAAAAATACATCTGGGATCATGGAGGAAGTAGGGCCTGGTACGATAATATCTGCATCTTCTGGTGCTGCAGCTAAAAGACCGTCTAAGGTGTCGTTGATTAATGTGGTGCCTGTAATGATCAAATGGGTTGCTTTCGGGACGACTTCTTTGAAGCGGTCTGCCTCTACGAAGTGTTCCAATTCTTGTCTTTTTAATGTGGAAGGATCTTTTTCCAGGATATACAATTCACATTCTGCCTGCAGTGCTTTTCGGATGATAGGAACTAAAGCTCCTACAACAACTACAGTACTATCTTTGTGAAGTTCTACGGTATCAAAGGAATCTGTTTCGTTGTCGATTTCATAACCGCCCTTTTCAAATTCCATAGCGCTGAG
>JAAZME010000354.1 GCA_012798975.1 Gallicola sp. | reverse complement strand
GTATTGTAGTTGGTGGAGACGCAGCGATTACTCCTGCAACTTACACTAACTTAAACATTGCAACTAAAGAAAGAATCTACGGAGAAAACAGACAGTTAACTTCAATGAGAGTAGCTGAAAGATTCTTCCCACAAGCTGGTAGCGCATTTGTTGCTGGCGGATTAAGATTCCCTGACGCTTTAGTTGGCGGTGCTTTATCAGCAGATAAAGAAGCTCCTATTCTTTTATCTAACTCAGCTAACTTAACTCCAGCAGTTAAAGACTATATCGTTAAACACAAAATTACTGATGTAGTTATTCTTGGTGGTACAAATGCAGTTTCTACAAATGTACAAGGCCAATTAAACACTGCTGTTCTTGAAGCAAGCAAGTAAGAATAGAATAAAAGCAATTCAAAAGAGATGAGCATAGCTCATCTCTTTTTTTGTGTTTTCAAAAATATCTGCAATTATTCTATTTTATAAAACAAAAAGTACCGAAGCGATATTGCTCAGTACTTTTTGTTTTATAGAGTTAGAAAATGTAATATTAAGGTGAAATTCTAAAATGTTCTATTTTTTATGTTTCATATACTTTGATAATAAAGCCGTCATCTGATTTCTGGGTTTCCAATAATCAAGTTCGTATAATAAATAAAAGTCTTTTGTCCAGCGGTATTTCCATGGGTACCGTCCTGCCCCGAAATCAAATTCTAAGATATCATCACGTTCGTAAAGATAATGCAAGAGATCATAATAGAGGACAGAATTTGTTCTATACTGTTTGAATGTAGGATTATAAGCGATATTCCAAGAATAAAGCCTCTTTTTGAACACGAAATTATAGTTGTAGCATATAATTTCACCGTGACTATCTCTTAATAAGAATAGAATAACGGGGGATTGTTTTGAAACAAGCTCGATATACTCGTTTCTTAAGGCATCATTATAAAGGCTCCTTCGAGCAGTTTTATTCTTTTCTTCTTGCAAATACTTTTGTTCCATCCGGTGCAGCTGTGCAATCTGCTCGTAAAGATCGCTGTTTATCGAGTTATGTATTTCAAAAGTATAGCCTGTTTCTTTTTTTAGCTTGTTTTTAAAGTTTTTAATATTCTTCGAAAATCCCCTTTTCAAGTCATTGAAATTTTCAAACTTATTTAGATATAAAGTGGGTGATTCAACTAGATATTTCAGAAGAGGATTGTATTTTTCGCTCTTTAAGAAATAATGAGCTAAATCGCTTTTGCTATCAATATAAGAAAGAACCATTCTATCCCATAAGCTGCCTTTTTCTTCTATCGTTTCTACAATTTCTTTAATAAATTTTTGAACATTAGAGAGGATGGAGCGGTCAAGCAGAAGATTATGATAATCTCCTTGATTTATAAAATGAAGCTCCTGCCATTTAAGAAACAGCTTTTTTCGTTTTAATATATAAAAGGGTCCAATGCCTGCTATTTTATCATTATGATAGAGGACAATGATAAGGGGAGAGATGTCATCGTCTTTTTCATAAACTTTGAGCCATGATTTTGTAAAGGAAAAAGAGTTGTATACGAGTGCATCTGGATCTTGTTGTTCCAATCGAATCCAGTCTTCTTCTAGTGTTAAAAATTCTTCGTAACTTGTTATTATTTTTTTATCCATGCGTTCTCCTCCTAAAATGATTATAGCATAAGAGAGATAGGAAGGAATTGGGCTTGATCTATAAATCGAATTCATGTTTAATAAAGGTATAAGAATATAAAAGGAGAAAGAGATGGAGAGATTTAAGGAAGTGATTCGTTCAGAAGGTTTAAGCGGTGTTATAAAAAGAGGAAAATCTAGAGTATATAAAACCTTCTATATTTTAAAAGCTGAAATAACAACGATGCTGGAGAATACTATAGAAAATGAGAATTTTGTATGCAGAGTAATAGATGAAGCAGAGATAGAAAAAATAGCTGAAGATTATCCTGAAGAATTTGATGAAAGAAAAAAGAGTATCTTTTTAAACAGGATCAAGGATCCGCAGCATAGAGGGATCGTTGTTCAGTACAAGAACGATATTTGCGGTTATTTATGGTCTTCAATAGGATCGTTAGAAGAAGAGGAATCCGGTTACCAGAGGAAACTTCAAAAGAATGAGATGTATTTATATGATCTCTATACCTTTAAAAAGTATCGCAGACAAGGTGTTGCGGATACGGCTTTTCATCATGAAATGAGATTTTATAAAAATAGAGGCTATCAATATGCCCTTGACTTAGTGGATGAATCCAACAAACCATCGATGTCGGCGATGAATAAAATGGGCTTTTCAAGGATTGGCAAAGTGTATTTCAAAAATTGGAATGGAAAGAAATATAATAAGGTTGTGGAAAGATGAAAGAACAATTAGCGCGAGTTTTAAGAGGACCTATTCGTCTATATAATGAAGGTTTGATCCATAAATTATACAATAAAAAATTTTCTCTTAAACCCATTGCAGAAAAAGAAAAGAACTTGGTCCTTGTCCCCCATGTAGATGATGAAACGATAGGTATGGGTGCCTATCTGTTAAAGAGTTCTAAGGAATATATACTCTGCTATAGTACAGACAGCGGAGGAAGTCTTTCGGCTCATAACTACGAAGATACAGTTAAGGAAAGAAGCAGGGAAGCCCTAAGAATTGCAAAAGAATTAAATATAAAAAGAGTAGAATTTTTAGGTGTTGGAGAGGACCGATTTATAGAAGAAGCTGAATTGAAAAAAGAAAAACTAAAGCAGATAATTATAGAGGAACAATTCGATAGAATTTTTACGGTATCTCCCTATGATGCCCATCCCATCCATCGGCAAACGACAGGTCTTTTGTTGTCCATGATAGATAATATTCCAGAGCATTGCAGGATTGTGTTTTATGAAGTGAGCAATCTCATGCCGGATCATTGGATTAATTCATATGCAGCAATGAATCGGGAACTATTCCTTCGAAAGAGAAATCTATACTCTTTCTTCCCTTCTCAAGATAAGACAATGGATTTTGATATATTCCAAAGACTGAATCGCAGAAAGGGGAAAGTTTTAGAAAATGGTTCTTATGCAGCGGAATACTTTTGCGATTTAAGCAAAGAGGAGTTTAAAGAACGGATGGAAAGTTTGAGTGAACTAGACCTTCCAAAATATCGTATTGGCAATCATAGAAGTTTTAGAAAAACAGTATAATCGTGAAAATAGAATAAAAAAGAGTTGAACTGCAGCGGATGCAGTTCAACTCTTTTTTAGCAGAAGTTATATTAATCAAAGGTTTAATTTCAAGAGAAGATTATGTATTTTGTTCGATTATTTCTTTGATTTTTTCCGCTGCATAATTCTTATAATATTCTCCCACATCTCCATGGTTTGTATAACGTTCTTTATCTAGTTCATAAAATATTCCATACCTGTCCAAAACTTTTGTGAAAGGGAGGATGTGGTTTTTATAATGGTGGTCTTCGGTACTGATATGGATATAGAATTTTGTCTGGGAGGAAGGGGCAAGGAAATTTGTAATCAGCTGATTCATTTCTTCCTGAGTTGCTTTCCCATGATCCCCCATAATATAGTCGATATACTCCATTTTTACTTCCTGAAGATAGTCTG
>JAAZME010000156.1 GCA_012798975.1 Gallicola sp. | reverse complement strand
GCAGGACCGCTTTGCGGCCTAGAGAAAAGATAGGAGATAGGAGATAGGAAATAGGTTATAGGTTGTAGGGGTTAGGGAATGTAGAAACAGGAGCGTGTTTCATTTGTTTATCTAAATATACTCTTGCCTGTTTCTAAGAGATCCTTTGTTAAAAATAAATTTAATTCTATTCATTTTAGTATGAAAAGACTGGCGGTTTGGAGAAGGCTTTGAACTGGCAGTTTTTTTGATGTTTATTTAGATAATAAAATCAAAATAGACACTTTTCAAAAAAGAAAAAGCCCTTTATAATACACTCAATCTCTATCTGACGCAATGTAGAAGAAGTCCGAGTCAAAGAGATTAAAGAAAAATTCAAATGGATTGTTTTGAGATGATCTTCCTAAGAAAACAGATTTTAAAGATATGAAAGAGGCAAATATTGTTTCTGCAGCTAGCCACGGAAATAATATCCCTAGAAAGTCTTTACGTCACAAGACCATGCTAGAAGTATTTATGTAACCCTGTCTCGATTAACTTGAATATTCTGATATAGTATTCCTGATATAACCGCAAAAGAGTCCACTGGGTCTTGACTATCCAACACCCAGTGGAATACATCTAGCTAAGGCTGTGCAAAAAAATATCGGCCTTACCCTGTTCTGGAAAGCCGATACACAAAATGTTTCATACACCTTATTCCTTTAAACGGTCCATTTCCTTTACCGATTGTTATTTCTCGTTTCAATTAATGCCTTTGAACTAGAAAGCCCAAACCCGATTAAGGAGATTGTAATAAGTAGATAATATAACCTATTCTCCATTTGAGTAAAACCTAATGCAAATATAATTACGGATAGCCCCATAACAGCATTCCATTAATTAGGCTTTTCCAGGTATGGATCCAGAACAATACACAGTAGTACAATACGAATAATTCAAATAAAAACGAGCTTACCTGCATTCGCAGCGGCTCGTTTTTTATCTTTTATTCTTCAATAAATCCCATTAACGATTTTCTTTCCTTAATATACCCGCTACAACCCTCTTCAATTCCGGCACAACTTCTTCTTCAAACCAAGGGTTTTTTTTATGCCATCTAAAATTAAGGGGAGAAGGATGGACAAGGGGAAAGTATTTTGGCAGATAGTTTTTATAATTTCGTACTGTTTCCGTGAGATTCTTCTCTTTTTCTTCTTTTAGATAAAAATCTATGGCATATTTTCCGACTAATAAAACAAGTTCTATCTTATCCATTTCTTTTAAAAATAAGGGATGCCATTTCTTTGCAAAGTCTTTGCGGGGCTTATTATCGCCGCTTTTTCCTTTTCCCGGATAATAGAAATCCATGGGAAGTATCGCAAAGTTTTCAGGATTTCGAAACTCCTTTTCGCTTATCCCCAGCCATGATAAAAGCTTTTCGCCGCTTTTATCATTAAAAGCTGTCATAGATTCCTGTGCCTTTACTCCCGGAGCCTGCCCGACGATTAAAATTCTCGATTCTTTATCCGCAACAAACAAAGGCATAATATCCTTATCGGTATATTTTTTATTCTCTGTATCTTCTATGATTTCTTTTTTTATTCTTTCTATCATAGTCTCCCTTTCTTTCACTCTAAGATAAACCTCTTCCCTTTGAATCAGAGGATATCAGCCTTATTCAAAGAAAAATTTGCCCTTCTTTCTCTAAAACCTTACTTTTTTACCTCTTATATAAACCTCACTGGGCAGTATCTTATGAAGCTCTTCTTCCGGGAGTGTTTCTAAGTCCTCCTCTAGCAGCATAAAGTCCGCAGAATATCCTTCTTGAAGTTTTCCGATATTCTTCATATCATTGATCATGGCTCCATTGATAGTATAAAGAATAAGAGCATCTTTTAAGCTTAGTTTTT
>JAAZME010000124.1 GCA_012798975.1 Gallicola sp. | reverse complement strand
CTGAACTTTTTAGATCAAAAGCCGGAGTTTTTCTATTCTGTTACGACTTCTATCGATGGTAAAAGCTTTGTAACCCCTAGAGGATGGGAAGATCTGTCGGATATGATGAGACTCTACGAGCTTCACGATATACAGATTGACTATGATTTGGTGTATCAATATCTGCAGAACTCGAAAATTGCAAGAGAATTCGCTACCTACTATGAACTCTTCAACCGTTACAAAAAAGAATATCAGATCGAATCCATTTTTTCAGGAGAAGTCTCCGAATCCCTTATGGAGAAAGCGAAGGAAAGCTCCTTTGACGAACGGCTTGCAGTTGTTGGAATGCTTTTAGACGAGATCACCGCGAAAATTCGTAAAGTAAATTTTTTCGACAGAGGCATTCAAGAACTCCGTGCTCTTCTTAAACAGGCAAAGGGATATGAAGGAAAAGAACTTCAAACAAAAATCCAAGAAGAAAAAAGAGCGTACGAAGAAGACTTTGAACAGAAAAAAACTGCTGGAAGCTTAAACAACGAGGAACTCTATGCAAAAGAATTTGCCTTGAATTTCTTAACGGGATCTATCTTAGAAGAACAGAATTTCAGTGTGATTCAAAAAGCATATATGGAAAAGGTAGCAGAATTAAAAGAGCTTATAGCCCATACGAATACTTCTCTCCAAGAAGCCTTCCGTTTTATTGAACAGGCTTATGACGGGGATCAAGAGATGGTGCTTTTTGTAACAGAACTTACTGTGGGATCTCACTGTTCCTACTATATCAGCCGTTATGGATCTGAAGAATATTTCAAATACAATAAAGAGCTTCTTCTAGAAGAAAGAAAAATGGATTTAAAAGGAAAAATTTCCGAACTGGAGTTGTAGTTTACTCAATACTGGGTATAATATAGTAGAGAGAAAAAGATGAAACAACAACAAGGAGATAAAAAATGATAAATATTGAAAAAATCGATTATGTAATCGAACAAACCGGAGCAGAATATGGAGCTGTTAGAACAGCCCTAATTATTTCCGACGGAGATGTAGAAAAAGCAATCAACTTTATCGAATCCAACCAAACAAAGAAAATAAGCGACGAATCTACTGTAAACGACAGCCAGTATAGTGAAGGCGGTGAGAACTGGGAAGAGCAGTATGATAAAAGACATAAACAAAACCCCATCGGAGCCTTTGCACAAGATATTATCGATACGATCCAAGAAATCTGGGAAAAAGGAAATGCATCGAATCTTGTGATTGAAAAAGACGGGAAAACCATCTTAAGCCTTTCCTTAACCGTCAGCACCATCGGACTTGTGATCGCACCGGTAGCAGCGATTATAGGACTGGGAGCAGCCTTTATCACAGAATATTCTATCAAAATCATTATGGACAGCGGCGAAGTTGTGGACGTAAATAAAGAAGCTGTTCGAAGAAAAATGAACAAAGGCTATAAGGAAGAAGAAAAACAAGAAGACCAAGATCATAACGAAGAAAAATAGAATATGAGAAAAAAGACCTTAGAAAACTCTAGGGTCTTTTTTGATGGAAAAATAAAAATATGTTAAAATAATAATTAAATCTTACATTTTGTTAGAATTTAATTATTTGGTAAAAGAGAAGGAGAATAGATGGCTAAAAAGGATAAATATACATTTGAAACAAAAATCCGCAGTAGACGTGCAGATGCTAGAATGACACAGCAGGAATTAGCGGATTAGAAAGGAATTGTCATGAAAAATAATTCTGTAATTTTACTGGTGTTGTTTTTTATTATAGTATTTTCTTCATCTTTTATGAATATTCTTGAAAATATGAGAATTATTATACTTCTGATAGATATTGTGTTGCTTTTGATAATACTTTATTTACGAAAAAGAAAAAAGTAGAAATATTGAACTTTACATTTTTAACAACTTATTAGGATATAAATTTAAAAATAGTAATATTGGCTTTTAACAAATAGTGTTGGTGAAGAGTAAGCCACAACATGCGAGGTGAAAATCGAAAGATTTTTATCTCAGATTCTTTTGTATAACTAAAAGATTCTATCGAATAATGATAGGGTCTTTTTTTAAAAATAAACTTCATACAAACTATTGAAAATATTTGATAAAGAGTTATAATATAATAGTTCAAAAACGAACTATAGGAGGAAGGATGTTTTCATTAATTAATTTTTGTGATTTATTAGAAAAGGAATATGATCTTGTACGAAAAGATATCATGAATGCTTTTTGTTTAACAGGAGCTGAAGTGGATATTTTATTGTTTTTAGAAAATAATCCCCAGTATAAAAGCGCTCAGGAGATTGTCGAGGTTCGAAAGATTGCAAAATCCCATGTTTCTATGGCTATAAAGGGACTTATAGAGAAGGGATTTTTAAAAAAAGAAAAAGACCCGAATAATCTCAGGGTGTATCATCTAGAAATATTAGAGGAAGGAAAAACTGTTACAGTGTACGGGAAGAAAAAGCAGACGAAGTTTTTTGAAAATTTATTCTCCGATTTCAGCGAAGAGGAGATAGAAGAGTTTAAAAGACTTTATCATCGCATGATAAAAAATATGATGAAAGAAAAGATATCATGAGCAAAGAGAATACAAATGCCTATTTATTTGAAGAAGCGCCGATAAAAAAGGCTGTTTCAAAACTAGCAGTTCCTACGATTATCAGTTCTTTAGTAATGGTTATTTACAACATGGCGGATACTTATTTTGTAGGCTTATTAAATGATCCGATCCAAACTGCGGGGGTTACTTTAGCAGGTCCTGCACTTTTAGCTTTTTTTGCAGTAAGCAACCTTTTTGGTGTAGGGACATCCAGTGCCATGAGCCGGGCGTTAGGTAGAAAAAGATATGATGAGGTCCGTCAAAGTTCGGCAGTCGGTTTTTATGGTTCTGTCGCCAGCGGTATATTATTATCTGTGCTATGTCTCGTTTTCTATCCCTTTTTGCTGAAGATATTAGGGGCATCGGGAGAGACGTTAGGTTCTACAAAGGCTTATATGGACTGGGCAGTAGCAGCAGGGGCGGCTCCTTCTATATTAAATGTGGTTTTTTCTTATCTTGTCCGTTCCGAAGGGGAGGCGTTATCTGCAAGTATCGGAACAATGAGCGGAGCTTTATTAAATATCGTGCTAGATCCGATTTTTATATTGCCATGGGGATTTAATATGGGAGCGGCTGGTGCAGGGCTTGCAACATTCCTTTCCAACTGTGTTGCTTGTCTTTATTTCTTCTTTTATGTTTGGCGCAAAAGAGGGAAGACTTTTGTATCTATTCAGCCGAAGGATTTTACGTTAAGTCCTTATATTCTAGGGGAGATCGCAAATGTGGGAGTACCTGCATCGGTACAAAATCTCCTTAATGTAACAGGTATGACCATTCTTAATAATTTTACTGCGGGATACGGCCCGGATGCAGTTGCTGCGATGGGAATAGCGCTTAAGCTTCAGCTGGTTCCGATTCAAGTAGCTCTCGGCGCAACCCAAGGGGTGATGCCTTTAATAAGCTATACTTTTGCAAATGGACGGTATGATAGGATGAAAGACAGCATTCTTTTCGTAACAAAAAGGGTGATCATCGCTATGGTTGCAGTCACAGCGGTCTCTGTATTAGCAGCACGGCCTATGGTCGGATTCTTTATGGAAAATCCGAATGTAATAAGCTACGGGGAAGGTTTTTTAAGAGGATTAATGCTGGCTCTTCCCTTTATGATTGTTGATTTTATGGCTGTTTCTGTATTTCAATCTGTAGGAGACGGAAGAAAAGCGTTGGTTTTTGCTATTTTAAGAAAAATTATCTTTGAGATTCCTTTTATTATTATTCTAAATATATTGTTTCCTCCTTTCGGACTTTCTTTTGCGCAGTTCGTGGCAGAGTTTGTTTTAAGTATTATAGCGGTTGTTCTGCTAAGAAAGTTTTTTAGAAGCTTGAAGGAGAGATAAGGCGGGATTGCTGATGGGCCCAGGCAGGATCCCTTGCGGGACCTAGGCATTAGGCGGCACGCCTGCGGCGGCCAGGTAAAGATAGGGGAAAGATAGGAGATAGGTTATAGG
>JAAZME010000197.1 GCA_012798975.1 Gallicola sp. | reverse complement strand
TTTTACCTGAAGCATAATTTCGATAATCCTTTTTGTACAGCCCATTACCGAAGTGGGATTGACTGCTTTATCTGTAGAAATGTTTACAAATTTCGACACATTGTATTTGTCTGACATATCGATCAGATTTCTCGTACCAAAAATATTATTCTTCACAGCAGATACGGGTGATGCTTCCATAAGCGGCACATGTTTATGCGCTGCTGCATGGAAAACAATCTCTGGTCTATATTTGTCAAAGACATACTCCATACGCTCTCTCTCACGCATCGTTTCTATAATTGCAGTAAGATTGGCGTCTTTATAATGTCTTTTTAATTCATTTTGAATTTCATACAGACTGTTTTCATAGATATCTAACAGGATCATCTCTTTTGGATCGTATTTTACAATCTGTCTGCAAAGTTCAGATCCTATAGATCCCCCTGCTCCCGTAATTAAGACGACTCTATCCTTAATAAGACTGGTCAGTTCGTCTTGATTTAAGTGAATTTCTTCTCTTCCTAGTAAATCTTCTATCTGAACTTCCCGAATTTCTTTGATATTCATTTTGCCTTCGATGGCTTCATAATATCCTGGAACTATTTTGATTTTTGCTGAAGTTTTGTGGCAAAATTCCAAAATTTCTTTTTGGTCTTTCCGATTAATGGACGGCATTGCAATGATTATATCGTCGATCTCGTAATCTTTCACAACTTTTTCTATAGATCTACGGTCTCCTACCACGGGAATCCCGTTGATATTGCGGTCAATCTTGGAAGGGTCGTCGTCTACAAAAGCTACTGGTATTGAACCCAGCTCTTTGTGTTTCAGCAGTTCATTCATCACAAGAACGCCTGCTTCCCCCGCTCCCACAATCAAGGTTTTATTATAATTTGTTCTGTTTTTCGCAAATATAAAATCTCTTAAATTAAAATGAGACAAAAATCTTGTTGTTAGTATAAAAAAGGATTCTAAAACCATCGCTATCGGATAGATACTTCGAGGAAGCCCTGAATCTACAATTAAAAGAAATAGAGCTGCCGCACCCGATCCTAAGACCGTTGCTATAACTACTCTGATATATTCTGAAATATTAGCATATCTCCACATGGTACGATACATTTTAAGCAGAATAAAAACACCCAAATGGATCAAGGTTACCACAATTGCATAATGCAGATATGTATTGTAATAGATCACTGGAATGCTGCCGTCAAATCTCAGCCAAAGGCCGATAAAATAACTGGCATTTACCAATATCATGTCCAATAAACCTAATAATAACACCTTCATTTTTCTCATACATTTACCTTCTTATATATTATAATTTTTATCGTGAAGTTCCTTTAAAAACTCTTTTAATTCTTCAGCATACTTCTCTTCTCTTAAAGCATACTCTACATTGGCTTCAAACAGGCCTTTTTTGCTTCCTACATCGTATCGTCTTCCTTCAAAATCATAGGCCATGATTTTCTGGCTTTTTGACAGTGTATTGAGTGCATCTGTCAGCTGTACTTCCCCTCCGAAGCCTTTTCTCGTTCCTTTTAATATCTTGAAAATCTCTGGGGTTATAATATAACGCCCTAAAATA
>JAAZME010000218.1 GCA_012798975.1 Gallicola sp. | reverse complement strand
TGTTTTAAACTATGCTCCTAATGGTATGTGGACATATTTAGTATCTGTGTATTTCATGGCGAATAAAGATATAGATGGAAAGCTTGATGATGAAAAATTTTACCATTTTTTAAACAAAATTACAGGATTTATATGGACATATGCAGTTACACGTCCGGGAGTAAATGCGCTAAGATCTCCAGTTTATCCTGAGATGGTAAAAATTATTGAAGGAAAGCAAGTTACTTTTAGTGAGTATAAATTTAATATTGATGATTTGCGTAGTACATTTAATAATTTTAAATTTAATAATGGACGTCCGATTACGAGGGCTATGTTAGCATGGTGGGCATTTTATCATCAAGATCAAAAACTGCTATCACTAGAAACAGTATTTGAACTTGAACATATTTTTGCAAAGAATAGACAAATTAAAGAAAAGTCTTTAATGAATACAAAATTATTAGAAGCATTAGGAAATAAGGCCCTTTTAGAAAAAAAAATAAATATCCGTGCTTCAGATTACAGATTTAGTGATAAAAAGCGGTATTATGTAGGTTATGAAAATGCAAGAAAACAAAAAAAGGAAGGAACACAAATACAAGAACTTTTAAATTTTGCTTCAACGAAAAATGATTTTATTGAGGATGATATTGTTGCTAGGGATAATAAAATATTAGAATCTTTTTTTAGATATTTAGGTGAATATGGTCTAATTAAAGAAGATTAAGAGGAAAAATAATGTATTAATATTAATGGATTCAGGCGTTCGAAAAGTTCATTTATGCAAATAAAAAACAAGACAATGTAAAGCAAGTTGAAAAAAAGTGTATATTGCTCTAACCCTTCTAGAGTTGTATATTTAGTATAGTATGTACGATAAGGGAGGATTATTGTGAAAAAGAAAATTTTAGGATTATTTCTAGTATTTGCTATGGTGGCGACGATGGTTTCAGGTTGCTCTCAAACACCAAAAGAAACGACAAAGGCAAAATCAGAGGAAGCAGGGGCACCTGCAGGAAAGCTTGGGAAAAAAGTCGAAGGAACAGTTACATATAATGTCGATATGTCAGGATATGATAAAGGCAAAGCTGTAAAATTATGGCTTCCTGTTGCGAAGACGATCGATTATCAAACAGTAGAAGAAGCTGTATACGATGCGAAGGCAAGCAAGGTAGAAATGAACGAAGATGAGTTAGGCAATAAAATGCTTTATGTGGAATGGGATGCGAATGCAGAACCGGCAGATAGAAAAGTTACCTGCTCTTTTGATGCAGTTCGAAACGAAGTTCTTCGCCCAGAACTTAAAGAAGAGGGCGAGGCAGGAAGCGAAATGGATCAATATCTGAAAGGCAATGAGATGGTCGTTGTGAGCGGAGAAGTGAAAAAGCTTGCAGATGAGATCACTAAAGGCGAAGATACCTATCTTGGAAAAGCAAGAGCAATTTATGATTGGGTTATTGCTAACATGAATCGAGATAACTCTGTTACGGGCTGCGGTTTAGGAAATGTTCCCGTTTTGTTAACAACAATGGCCGGCAAATGTACAGATATTAACTCTGTTTTTGTTGCTCTTTGCAGAGCGTCAGGTGTTCCTGCCCGCGAAATGTTTGGTGTTCGAATGAATGCTGAAGATATCACGAAAAATCAGCACTGCTGGTCTGAATTCTATCTTCCAGGAACGGGATGGATTATGGCAGATCCTGCAGATGTTTTAAAAGCGGTACTTACAAACGAATGGGATAAAGAATCGCAAGAAACAAAAGATTTACAAGAGTATTATTTTGGAGGTTCTGATGCAGAAAGAGTCGAACTTTCAAGAGGGCGAGAGCTTAATTTATCTCCGAAACAAGAGGGGAAAGCTTTAAATAACTTTGGTTATCCTTATGCTGAAGTAGATGGAGAAGCAGTAGATTTTTATGCTCCAGATACATTTATCTACACAATTTCATTTAAGGCTAAATAATTAAATCAATCAATAGGAAAGATAGTGCGATAGAAAGAGATACTTCTGGAGCACTATCTTTTTGTTTATTATAGGGGGGAAAGAATTGATGCAGTTCAGATAAAAAACGATAGACTGTGAAAAGGCTGGAATAGCGTTAAGTAATCGTAGGAAAAACTTTCAAAATTTATGATGGTAAGCTTATAAATAATATCTTTTCCAACTTCTTTAAATTGCTTAAATTAGAGGGATTCTATATACTGATAAGTAACAATAAGCAGATAAATCGCACACAAATCATTTTTTAGGAGGGGGATATGGATTTACTATTTATTTCATTGGTTCTAATTTTAGCTCTTTTTGCGATGAACCTCTCGAGCAAGTCGGGGATTCCGTCGCTTTTATTATTCTTAAGTTTAGGAATTATGTCTAATTTTCTAGGGATCGATTTCAATGATTACGGGTTGGCGGAGAAGTTTTCTACCCTTGCTTTGATTGTAATTATGTTTTATGGAGGTTTCGGTACGAACTGGCCCATGGGAAAGCCAGTAGTAAAAGAGGCGGCAGTTCTAGCATCCTTAGGTGTTGCGGCGACTGCTGTAATAACAGGGGCTTTTGCTTATTTTATCTTACGATTTCCACTTTTGGAAAGTATGCTTTTGGGTTCTGTTGTAGGCTCTACAGACTATGCATCGGTGTCTAATATTCTGACTTCTAAGAACTTGAATCTAAAATATAATACGGCATCTCTTTTGGAGTTGGAAAGCGGTTCAAACGACCCAGCTGCGTATACGATGACAATGCTCTTTTTATCCTTGATCGCAGGTACGGATATTTCGATACCTGGTCTGATTCTTATGCAGATCATCCTAGGGTTATTATTCGGAGTCGTGATTGCTTTTCTTGTGAAAAAGATTTTAGTACGGATTAACTTTCAAAAAGACGGGGTAGCGATAGTATTTATGGCAGCGATGGCTCTTCTTACCTATTCTCTTACAAATGTGGTTGGTGGAAATGGATATCTTGCAGTATACCTTTTTGGAATTATTGTAGGAGATCAAGCTTTTATCGGGAAGAAAGACATCGTCTTTTTCTTTGACGGGTTTTCAGAGCTTATGAGTATCGGGCTGTTCTTCCTTCTTGGATTGTTGGCAACTCCTGCCAATATTATTTCAAGCCTACCTATTGCAGCGATTATTATGCTGTTTATGACGGTAATTGCACGGCCTCTTTCTGTATGGGGATTAACATTGCCTTTTAGTCTAAAGAAAAATCAGCTGACGGTTATTTCTTGGGCGGGTCTTCGCGGGGCTGCAGCAATTGCCTTTGCAATTATGGTGATCAATAGCGGAGTTTCTCTCAGTATTGATTTGTATCATATTGTATTCGGGATTTGTTTCTTATCTTCTTTAGTTCAAGGATCTTTTTTGGCAATGGTTTCCGAGAAGGCGGATATGATCGATCCGAAGGATACGGTATTATCAACCTTTGGTTATTATGCAATGAAGGGATCTATTTCGTTTTTTAAGACTACAATTGAAGAAGACAGTAGTCTGATTGGAAAAAAAGTGAAGGATCTGGATATGACCTTTGATTTTATCATTGCAAAAATCAAACGAGGAACGACTTCTATAGTACCTCGAGGAGAAGTTGAACTTGAGGCGGGAGATGTGCTGGTATTTGGCGGGGAAGAATATTTTGATCCCTATAGCCAGCAGCTTATAGAGTTTTCTGTTACTAAGGGACATCCATGGATTAACAAAAAGATCATGGATCTTAATCTGCCGGAAAACCAACTGATTCTTACGATCCAGCGGGGAGGGCATGTTGTCTCCGCAGAAGGCAAGACTAAAATTTTAGAAAATGACCGTATCACTATTTCAACAGATGATCGTTTAGATTTTAAGGCGGGCATATAGAAAGAGAAAAAGCAGTGCGAGGAGCACTGCTTTTTTTGAGCGATGATTGTTCAGAGATAGACTATATTATAATCTTTGAAAAATTTCTCAATAAAAAATTACCCTGCAATCCTTTTTTTTTGTTTTTATCATATATTAAGATTCAAGAAATACTATTTTTTTCGTCATATTCTAGATAGCAAATTGCAAAATCCTGCTTATTGACTCTCTGTACAATTTGATATAGCTTTGTTTTATAGAAAGCTAATAAATAATAGCTAAAATTGAAAGGAGATGTATTATGAAAAAAGTGTGGTGGAAGGTGTTTTTATCTTGTCTAGCGGTTGTGTTGTTAGCTAGCTGTTCTGGAGAAAATACTCAGGAGAAGGTGGCGAGTAATGAGACTCAGCAGCAAGAAGGGGCTTTTACTGGTATATATATTGTTCAGCCTTCGTATGTAAAAGAACATATCAGCGATGAAAACATGATATTGGTAGATGCAAGGGGAGAAGAAACCGCCCGTAAAGGGACGATTAATGGAGCTGTGGCGACAAACTGGCAGTATCTATCGAATGTTGAAGATGCACCGAAGGGGGACTATGCTTGGGGATTGATTCTTCCGGCAGAGGAACTTGGCAAAAGGCTTGGTGAGGTCGGTTTATCAAAAGATAAAGAGATTGTTCTTTTCGCAGATGGAGCGAAAGGTTGGGGAGACGATGGAAGAATTTTATGGACTCTTCGAGCTGCAGGTTATAATAAGTTAAAAATGGTAGACGGAGGATTCAAAGGTTTGCAGAATGCGGGATTGGAAACAACAAGAGAACCGAAGAAACTAGAACCTGTCGAAGTTTCTATAGAAGAAGTGAAGAAAGATCATGTGATTGATACAGAAGAGTTGGAGAAAACAATTGATGATTATAAAGTGGTGGATGTAAGGGCAGATGAAGAATACGAAGGTGCTATATTATATGGAGAAGCAAAGGGCGGAAGAATCCCCGGGGCAATTCATCTAAAATTTACGGATCTTTTTAATGACAAGGGATATCTTAAAACAAATGAGGAATTGACGGCGTTTTTCGAAGCGGCTGGACTTCAGAAGACAGACAAAATAGTAACATATTGTACTTCTGGAATCCGTTCTGCTTATGCTCAATTAGTGATGGAAATGCTTGGTTTCGAAACTTCTAAAAATTATGACGGATCATATAATACTTGGTGCGTTCATAACCCGGTTGAAAAGTAGTTGAAGCATTGGACAATAAATATATGAAAAAGAAGAGGGATTCTATATTGCACTGTTATTAGCAGTAATAGTGCTGTATTTTTCTGTTGAATCTTTTCCTTCGAAGGTAACAGAACTCTTCCTCGTTTTCTCCTCAAATAGTGTAGAAAGTATCAGTGGTTTAATAAACAGCACTGGAAAGATGAAAGGTTCTGCAGCATTACTTCTGACTGCTTTCCAGATGATAGTCTTTCCATTTGATTCAGCGGAGATGATCTTTGCTCATAGGAAGATTTTTTCCGGCTGGGAGGGTTATTTTATTTCAGTACTCGGAAGAGTGATTGGGTCTATGATCTGCTATGATTTAGGATATACATTTTTCTTTGGTATTATAAATCGAATTAGAGAGAAGTGCGATTCGATGATTGACGAATACAAAAGTAGAAAGGATTATAAACGGGCATTGTTTCTTAGAATATTACCGATCAATTATTCCTTTAGTTCCTATTTATCTGAGGGAGCCGGAATTCGATTAAAAGAGTATATAATTGTTTCCACTGGATGGGCAGGTGTTGTAACAGGCTTTTATTTTTTAAAAAGCGGGTATTTCAGCTATAGTACTGAACAAATTGTATTTTTAATAAGATTGGGGATAAACATATCCTGTATTATATTTTTGTTTTTTGAATAAACGAGAAAAACAAAATAGTTTGAGCAGACAAAAGCTTTTTTAAGTTGTGGGGAAATCCCAAAGGTTAAGGAAGCTTTTTTATTTATGCAGTTTTACCCTTCTTTCAAATCCTAATAGAAAACTAATATTTACCTTATATGATAATAACAACAGGAGGAGAATGTTATGAAGTATCTATTAGAAACGAGGAATTTAACGAAAAAATATAAGAGATTTTTG
>JAAZME010000023.1 GCA_012798975.1 Gallicola sp. | reverse complement strand
GAAATGAATGATTATAAAGAGCATAGCCAAGATTTTCTAGGTCTGCAATATAATTATTATGCCGAACGATATGGTTTTGAATTTTTGATTCACAAATCCGAAGTCCGAATTATGCAGAAGTTAAAACCTTTTATAGGAGTTTTTCACAAAGATTTTATAGAATCCCTTATTTTCAAATATGAAATTTATGATTTGAAACTGATTCTACGATCTATTGTGGAAAAAGATCCTCTCGATCTGGAAAAAGAAATGCTGACGTATAAGACCAGCCGATACCTAGATCATGACCGCCTCGCAAACTGCGATAATATCAGACAGTTTACAGAAGCTCTGATCGGTACGCCTTTTCGACACGCCATCTATTCCGTCCGAGATGAAGATGTCCTTCAAAAACACTTCCATATCGAGATGAGTTTAGATAATCTTTATTTTTCAGAAATCGAGAGAGCTTCAAAGAAACTCCGTCCGAAAGATAAAAAACTTGTAAATGAATATTTTCACACTTTAATTGATCTGGTTAATATTCAGTGGATTCTCCGAGCGAAAAGATTTTATCATCTTTCTAACGAAGAGATTTTCAACTATTCTATTCGCCACGGCAAAATTTTTAAAGGCGAAAGATTAAAAACTCTTGTATATACCCAAAACGTTCAGGAAGCCGTATCCTATATTCGCGAGAATGGGTATTACAAATCATTTCAAGAGAAAAATAACAAAGACACTGTTTATCAGCGAATGTTGGAAAACTTCTATGATAAACAAACTGTACTCATCGATTATCAAAATGATATCGGCACTTTTCTAAAGTTCTATATCCGCTTTGATAATCAAAATAGAAATTTAATCAAATTAGCTGAAATGCAAAAATACTCCTTAAAAGATAAAGAAGAAATCAAAAGCTTCCTTGTCGGTGTATAAAACTTTTCTATTTTTTGAATACATTCAGAACAGTAACGGAGGTGCTTTATGGCTGTTGAACCCATGAAGCTAATGAGCGGGGTCTTCTTAAAAAAGGATGCTTCTGCAGTATTAAAAGAGATCATTATACAAGGATCTCTTCATATCGCAGACAAAAATAAACCTTCAGATTTTACAATTAAAGCCTTTGAACGGCTTAATAATAATCTGGATAAGGATAACGAAGAATCTATTTCCTTGAGTCCTTTTGAAGTAGATCACTCCCTTGATAGCAGAAAATACAAGCAGCAGTTTCTAGAAATTTTTGACTATCTTAATATCGACAACAATCCCCAAGACCAAAAAACCGAAAACAGACCTTCTCTTGAGGAACTCTCCGATATCAACGATCTCTATACAGAGGTTATCAAGTTAAGAGATTTTGAATATAAAATCGATCATGAACTGATCAATCTTCAGTTATATGTAGATTTTCTGCAGTTTTTCACCGAAAAAGGTGCCGGAGATATAAAGATAAAAGATATCAGAAATTTAAAATTTATGAACTACGTCTTTGGGACATTATCACAAGATGCCTATAAGAAGCTAAAAGATAATTACGAAAATATAAAAGATATTGTAGTTCATGCAGGAAGAACTTCTGCAACTCATCATACTCAAAGCGAAGAGCTGGTAATGGTGTTTTCTCCCCTATCAAAAACCTCAGACAGTAAAAACATTCTAAAGTCATTAAACTTTACTCCTTTAGAGCTGCCTGATTTTGAAGAGAACGATGAAGATACTTTCTCTTCCCTTCTTGCTAGGATGGAAAAACTATTATCTGAGAAAAACAAAAATAAAGAAGATTTTATTCAGAAGAAAAATCTTTTTGTACAAAAGAATTCTTCTAAAATAAAAAGTCTGTACTATAACTATAAGGTTGCAGATCTTAGTACTCAAATAGAAGGCTATATTGCGCAAACAGATCACTTCTTTTTCATCGCAGGTTTTATTCCCATCTCAAAAATAAAAGATATGGAACGCTCTATTATGGAAATCGCTCCAGAGACCATCCTAACCTTTGAAGATGCTGATACTGTAAAAGATATAGCTCCTGCACCTACAAAACTAAAAAACAATACATTGTTTGCTCCCTTTGAGACTTTAGTCAATATGTATTCTGTCCCAAACTACAATGAAAAAGACCCGACGCCTTTTTTCGCAATCACTTATATGCTGTTTTTCGGCATGATGTTTGGCGATGTTGGACAAGGGCTTATTCTAGTGCTTGCAGGTTTGCTCCT
>JAAZME010000061.1 GCA_012798975.1 Gallicola sp. | reverse complement strand
TTTTGTCCTTGTTTCCAAAAGAGAATGTGCTTTGATTAAAGATATTATGAAACAAAGAGCGCATTTGAAATGCAAAGTCGACCCTATGGTTTGTATCTCTTGCAAATACTGCCTTGATGTAGGATGCCCTGCTATTTCTATGAAAGGTGTATCCGTAATTGATAAAACTCAGTGCAACGGATGTTCAATCTGTTCCCAAGTCTGCCCTACAGGAGCAATTCAACAGATGGAGGACTATAATGGAAAATAAAATATTACTAGTCGGCGTAGGTGGTCAAGGAACTATTCTAGTATCGAAAATCCTGTGCTATGGATTTGCTGAAAAAGGGTATGATGTCAAAATGAGCGAGATCCATGGAATGGCTCAGAGAGGCGGATCCGTTACAACTCAAATCGTTTACGGCGATAAAGTCTACTCCCCTTCTATCGAAGATGGAGATGCAGATCTTTTAATCTCATTTGAAAAACTTGAAGCTGTACGCTATTTATCAAAGCTGAATCCAAAAGGCCATGTTATTATCAACGATACAAAAATCGAACCTATGCCTGTCCTTTCCGGTTTTGCCGAATATCCTAAAGATCTCGACGAAATTCTGTACGATTATACGGATAATGTTATGCTTATAAAAGCCTCCGGTCTTGCCAAAAAAGCAGGCTCGGAAAAAGCAACAAATATCGTTATGCTCGGTCAGCTTGTAAAAGTAATGGGACTGGAAGATATCGACTGGAAAGATATTATGAAAAGAAATATCCCGGAACGTTTCCACGAAATGAACTTTAAAGCCTTTGATCTAGGCTATAACTATGAGTAAAAAACCAGCCTTTCGGCTGGTTTTTTTATGTAAAAGAAGGAAATAGGTTGTAGGAATTAGGAGATAGGGATAGACGAAAATAAGAAAAACACTTATTTTCTACATTTTAGAAAACAATCTCTTTTATGAGTATTTAATAAAATCAAAAGCTCTTTGATTATAATCATAAATGTTACTAACAGATTCTTTCTGTGTTTTTTGATATTAAGAAAACTTTTGAGCCTTTGGCTCAAAAGTTCTCAATCCCTACTGCCTATTCCCTACAACCTGCTCCCTCTCATTTCCCCTCAAAACAAATCAGTAAAACGAAGCTGTTCGATATCGTCATCCCGCAGCTGATTCATCGTTACGCCCATAAGGCGAACCGGTTTTTTAATCATGAGCCCGTCAAATAAATACTCTATTTTTTGATAGATCTCCTCCGCATCTCTGGTATACTCCATTAATGTAAAATTTCTTGTGAAGGCGGTAAAATCATAGTATTTGATCTTCAAAGATACGGTTTTTCCTACAACATGATGTCTCTTTAAATCTTCTTCCAGCTCTGCGCAGTAGGTTTTCAAAATCTCTTTCATTTCTTCACGGTTATTAAGATCCTTTTCATAGGTCCGCTCGATTCCTAAGGACTTCCTTACCCGGTCTGTCTCTACCTTTCGAAGATCGATCCCCCGAATGCGGTCATACATTATCTGCCCTTGTTTCCCAAAATGATACACCAAGGTATCTGCAGGGATCTCCATTAAATCCGACACTAAGTAAATTCCCATACCCTGAAGCTTCTTCTCTGTTTTTCTTCCTACCCCTGCCACTTTTCCCACAGGAAGAGGCAGCAGAAAATCCGGCATCATCTCTTTTGTGATAACCATCACACCGCTGGGTTTATTCCAGTCGCTGGCAAGCTTTGCTAAAAACTTGTTATAGCTGATTCCGATTGATAGAGTAAGCCCCGTTTCACGATACACCCTTTCCTGAATCCTTTCGGCTAAAACCTCAGGTTCCAGATCAATACCGCTAATATCCATAGCCCCTTCATCGACAGACATTTTCTCGATTCGAGGAGAAAATCTATAAAGAATCTCGAATACCTCAGCGCTTTTTTTGCTGTAAAAATGATGTCTTGTGGGAACGATAATCACATGGGGACAAAGACTTTTTGCCTGAAAAATCGGCATCGCAGAATGAAGTCCGTATTTCCTAGCTTCATAATTCGCTGTAGTAATAATCCCCCGATGGCTTCTTCCCCCAACAACCATAGGTTTACCCTTCAGCTCTGGATGCTCCAGCTCCTCGCAGGAAGCAAAAAATGCATCCAAATCAAAATGTAAAAAATTTAAAGAATCCTTCATAATACCTCACCTGACTTGAGTATAACATAAGACTAAAGAGGAGTGTGGAGTGTGAAAGAGGGAAGTGGGGAATGAAAGAGGAAAAATGGAAAAAACGTTCATTTTTCTTGTTTAAAATAAAGAAAACAGGAGCAAGCGCTCCCGTTTTCCATGTCTAAAGAAGAAAAGCTCTGCTTTTCCTCTACAACTCCCCTCTCCCCTCTTTCACATTACACACTTCTTTTTCTCTACTCCTTCACCGCTCCGGAGCTCATTCCTAATACCAGATACTTTCTAAAGAATATTGCTGCTATTGCAGGGGGGAGTATGGATATAATACCTCCAGCTGCCATTAAACCGTAGAATACGCTGTCTTTTGCGGTAAACTCTTGTATGACTATGCTTAAAGGCTTTGTTGCTTTAGATGAGGCTATTATTAAGGGAATTTGGAATTGACCCCATGTCATTAAAAACACAATAAGAAGTATCGCCAGTATAATCGGCAGAGAAGAAGGCAATACGATTTTTAATAGAATTTGAACAGGACTGCATCCGTCGATTGCGGCAGCTTCCTCGATTTCTTTTGGAAAAGAAGCAAGATAATTGCTCACAAGCCAGATAATCATTGGAAGAAATGCGGATACATAGATCACACAAAGCCAAAACATATTATCCAAGAAACCCAGCTCTGTAAACATTTTATAGATCGGAATAATCGTTGCAAAAACAGGAATTACCATCGTTATCAATAATCCTATTCGAAATCCCCTTCTTCCCCAGAATCGAAATCTGGATAAAGCATAACCTCCGCATACTGCTATCGGAATGATTAAAATCTCAGTAAGGAGTACTGCTGTCAAGGAATTTTCCAGTCCTTTTAAAAAGGCTGTCTGAAAACTTGTATTTTCAAATAAAAGAGATCTATAATTGTCTAGCGTCGGAGCACTTGGAAATAAGTTTACTGTGTTTTTAAGCATTTCATTTTCCGGACTGATGCTCATTATAAAACACCAGGCAATAGGAATCACTGTCATAGCGATAAATAAAATTACAAACAACCATTCTGACATTTTAACTAGAGTCTTTTTCATTACACTTGTCTCTCCTTAATATAAAAATACCCGACGACTGCTGTCAACATCATTATAATATAGGAAATAGCACTGCCATACCCGAAGTTCAAAAAAGAAAATGTTTCACTATAATTATAGATACTTAGACTCTGCCCCATATCCCGATAACCGATTAGAACTACAATTTCATCAAACACATTCATGGATGAGATAATAATATGGGTAACAACTACCCCCATTGCCGGCAGGGATAAGGGTAATGTGATTTTCCACAATCGGTCAAACACACCTGCCCCATCTACCTCTGCAGCCTCGTAAATCCCGGGATTAATCGATTGGAAATTCGACAAGAAGATAATGGCGCAAAAAGGAATCACTCTCCATGAAACAATTATAGCTACAATAATCAGTGTCGAAAAACGTCCTCTTGTAAAATCCAGGGGCCGATCTATAACGCTGAATATCATAAGCAGTTTATTCAATAAACCATAACCGGGATAAAAAATAAAGCGCCATACAATTCCGTTTACTACTGGAGGCAGCGCCCATGGAATAATCGCAGCAGCTGTGAGCAAAGGACTTAATTTTGTCTTCTTATTCAGTACAATAGCTAAGAAAAAACTCACTATCAACGTTATCGCCAAAACCCAAAGAAGGATATAGAACGTATTAAACAATGAATCCAAAAACTTCGGATCTTGAAATACTTTCACATAATTTTCCAGTCCTATAAATTCCGTATTTTCCGGTTCCGTTAATTTTAAATTGTATAAACTATAGAAAAATGTACTGCCTATGGGCAGATATACGAAAACAGATATTATAAGAATTACAGGCAGAAAAAAGAGCATCCCATATTGTTTCTTCTTCATTTATACTCTCCTTTCGTTAAAAAATGACTCGGTTTCCCGAGTCATTTTTTATTTTGCAAGTTCAGTTACTTTCCCATTCATTTCTTCAAAGGCCTGTTGTGGAGTTAGTTCCCCTAAAGCCATTTTGTTAACCGCATTAAAAATTGCTGTACTCATTTCAGTATAATATTTCGGTACTCCATTTGGAAATACTGTCTTAACAAGTTCTGCTGTTTCAAGTAAAACTTTGCCATTTTTAATGGTATCATTCTCAACAAGTTTTGTAAGAGTACTTGTTCTTGTAGGAATGGTGTTATTTGCAGCATATAGTTTTTCTTGTGTCGCCTCAGACGTATACCATTCTACGAATTTTTGCGCTGCTTCTTTATTCTCAGAATAAGCAGAAACACCTATTCCTTCATTTAAAGCCATCGTTTGTTTCGCTTTTGAATCAGATCCCGGCGGAACTATCGGCTGAACTTTTCCAACTACAGATGATTCTTTTGGATCATTTACACGGCTTGCAAAGGAAGAAGGTCCTACCATAAAGGAAGTGGAACCGTCTGTTATTTTCCGATAGCTGTCCATACCAGATCCAGAAGCATTTGCAGGATCGACCAGTCCGTCTTTTACCATGCTATTCATAAACTCAAGAGAACGCATAACATTCTCTTTATTTAAAGTATTATCTTCATTAAAGACAACTCCATCTCTTATAAACGTAAGCCATAAAAGCGATGTTGTCGCATTTTCTTCTGCTCCTAGAGGAATAGCATAAGGATACTCTGCAATGCCCTGCTCTTTAATCTTCTTGCTGTTTTCTGCTACCTCATCCCAAGTAGAAGGCTCTGTTAAACCAGCTTTTTCATACATTTCTGTGTTATAGTAACCTGTTCTAAAATCATTCGCATAAGGAAGAGCAACTACATTTCCATCATAAGTAAAGGTGTCGATTCCTTTAAAGTCCGCTTTGTTTTCTTCATCTAATGTAAGAGGTGCCAGCCACCCAGCTGCTGAAAATTCGCCAACCCATGACCAGTCTACTTCAAACACATCAGCAGGAGCTGTCTTTCCTCCTGCAGCAATTGAAACCTTGTTTCGAATATCATCCCAAGATACAGTTTCCACATTTACAGTAATACCAGATTCTTCCTTGAACTCATCCAGCATTTCTTGAGGCGGTGCACCCCAGTCCGGAATCATAAACGTAATCTCTTTTCCCTCTGTTGTGCTTGTATTCTCTTTAGCCGGCTGAGATTCATTCTGAGCCGTCTGACCGCAGGCAGTAAGGACCAAAACAAACGCCAGCATCAAACCGATTATTCTTTTTTTCATATAGTACTCCTTTCCCTTATTCTAAAGGTTTATAATATATAAATAATATCATAACAAAATAACCCCGGCAATATGCAGAATTTTGCAATGCGGGAAGGGATAGACGGGATTGCTAAAGCAACCCAGGCAGGATGCCTTCGGCCCCTAGGCAGAATCGCTTTGCGACTAGCGGAAAACAAGGATCAGCATAACTTTAATATCGTCTCTCGTTTTTTTAAAGAGCGATAGCGAGAACTGTACTGCCTAGAGCCTGACCGCCGTTAGGCCTGTCGTCTGAGTTGCGACGGCAAGCCCGCCTAGGCCCCTCAGGGGATCCCGCCTATCCCTTATCCCATGAAACCTTAATCCAAGGCCGTCCGTACTGCCATTCTACAGCAACCTGCTGTTTATAGATTTCGGAAAGAATTTCGTCTTTTAAAACCTCTTCTTTTTTCCCTTTTCTTAAAATCTGTCCATCTTCCATAATAGCTACATGGGTGATAGCCGGAATAATTTCTTCTATATTATGAGTGACATAAATTAATGGCGCATGGCTTTTTTTATAATTATCGTTGAGGGTTTTTAAAAGTTCTTCTCTCGCACTTAGATCTAATCCGGAACAAGGTTCATCTAATACCATTAGATCCGGTTCATTCATAAAGGCTCTGGCAATTAAGGATCTTCTTTGTTCCCCTTGAGAGCATAAATGATATTTTGACTCCCGGATCCTGTTTATACCAAAATCTTCGATGATTTTATCTGCTTTGAACCGATCCTCTTCTGTTACTTCATCGTATAAACCTATAGAGCTGAACTTTCCGCTTAATACAATTCTTTGAACTGTTTGATAATTTAAGGTTTGGCTGAATTCATTCATTGTAGAAGATACAAATCCTACTCTCGCCTTTACCTTCTGCCATTCGTATTTTCCATAAGTATGGCCGAAAACCCGTACTTCTCCTGAGCTGGGATAGGTGTAGGCGGGAATCATTCCTAGTAAAGTAGATTTCCCGCTTCCATTCAGTCCCAACAGTGCCCAGTTTTCTCCTTGATGAACTGTCCAGTTTACGCCTTTTAATATTTTCTTTCCGTCTCTTCGAAAGGTTATCTCTTCAAAACCGATTATCTCTTCTCTCATAGATTAATAACCTTGTTTGATTCCACTTTGTCTTCTTTCAATGAAATAGTCCATATTGTTGATAGCATTGATATAAGCTAATATAGAAGACTTGATAATATCATTATCGATACCCTTTCCTGTGAAAGCCGCTCCGTCTTTTTCTAATTTCAATACCGTTTCTCCCAAGGCATCTTTTCCGCTTGTTACAGAGTGGATATTAAAATCGCAAAGAGCAACGCCTTTTCCAAATATTTTATTTAAGCTGTCGAAGGCTGCATCGATCGGTCCTTTTCCTGAGCCGACTTCTTCAATGACCTCTTCCTCTTTCTTCACTTTAATAATAGTTTTCGATTCTTTTCCATCACTTGTAGAAGTAGAATAATCTACTAAGGCATATCCTTCTTCCGCATTCGACATATCGCCGATAATCAAAGCTTCAAGGTCTTGATCGTATACTGTTTTCTTCTGATCTGCCAAGTCTTTGAACTTATCAAAAATACTTGCCAATTCTTCTTCTGTGGTTTTGTATCCCAACTGCTCTAATCTTGATTTTAATGCATGTTTTCCAGAGTGTTTTCCTAAAACCATATTGTTCTCGTTTAATCCAACAGACTCCGGTGTCATGATTTCGTATGTTTCTTTGTTTGCAAGAACACCATGCTGATGAATTCCAGACTCATGGGCAAAGGCATTCGCTCCTACGATTGCTTTATGCGGCTGGATCTTAACCCCTGTAATCGTCTGTAATAACTGAGAAGAACGCATAATTTCTGTAGTGATTACGTTGGTATCCTGCTCATAAATATCGTAACGGGTTTTAAGAGCCATAACTACTTCTTCCATCGCACAGTTTCCCGCTCGTTCTCCGATACCGTTGACGGTACATTCTACTTGTGTCGCCCCTGCTCTTACTGCTGCTAAAGAGTTTGCAACGGCCATCCCCAAATCATCATGGCAGTGAACGGAAATATCCACATTCTCAATACCTGGCGTGTTTTCTCGAATCGACTTGATGAAATTATAATATTCTATGGGATCAGCGTATCCTACAGTATCAGGAATATTGATCGTAGTCGCTCCTGCCTTTATCGCTTCTTCTATAATTCTGTAAAGGAAGGGAAGTTCGGAGCGTGTAGCATCTTCACAAGAAAACTCTATCTCAGGACAAAAACTCTTGCAGTATTTTATTGCTTCGATGGAACGTTTCATCACTTCTTCTTCCGACATTTTTAATTTATACTGCATATGGATAGGACTTGTTGCCATAAAGATATGGATTTTTGGATGATTTGCAACTTTCACCGCTTCCCATGCTGCATCGATATCCTTCTGTACACAACGGGCTAAAGACACGATCTCCGCATTCTTTATCGCCTTGGCCACTTCGTTGACGGCTTCGAAATCCCCTTTAGAAGAAATAGCAAAACCAGCCTCTATAATATCCACATTCATTCTTTCCAATTGTCTTGCCATCTGCAATTTTTCATTAAGGTTCATACTGCATCCTGGAGATTGTTCTCCGTCTCTTAATGTTGTGTCAAAAATTTTAATCATCTACTTCATCCTCCTGTTTCAATAAAAAAATAATGCCCCTGTAAATACAGGGACGAATTCTTCGCGGTACCACACTGTTTGTCTTTTATAAGACCTCTCGACCCCTTAAGGCGGGAAACCCTTATTCCTACTATTTTCAAAATAAGTACAGAAAAGTTAGTATAATTCTCTCCCGGCTGCCGTTTTTCACCATTATAACGGTTCTCTGTAAAGACTTCGTAAAATCAGCTCTTCTCTATTGCAGATATTAAATTGTAATAAAAAAAGCGTCCCTTTTAGGACGCTTATAGTCGTGTTACCACCTAAATTGCATTATAAATAATGCCACTCAAATGTTTTAACGGTACTGCCGTTCTGTCCTACTTGATTCAGACAGACCCCCAGAAAAGGAGTAACTTCGATTTCCAACACAGATTTTCACCAGCCATCTGCTCTCTACAGTCTTTCATCGTCGTGCTTTTTCATAAGGTTTTAGTCGTATTAATAGTAATAATACCATTTACTGTTTTAAATGTAAAGATTAAAATTTAAATAGTCTTTTTAAAAAAGCAATAAAGCCTTTTTTCGGCTCTTTGGACATTGATTCATAAGAACTCTTCTCCTTGCCATGGCTGTAAATAGGAGCATTCTCCCGATCTCTTTCCTCAGCCTTTCTTAAAACTTCAGCTTTCTTTGCCTTTTCGATAGCTTCAAGCATTAAAACTTTCTGTGATTCTATTTTTTGATCCGGATCGCCGATGTTTGCCTCGAAGAATCCTTCTGCATTGATCTGGCGTCCCTTTAGATTATCGGCATACATAATATTCATAATATGAATAATCTCTTTTTTAATATCATCGTCATATATCGGACAGGCGATTTCAAGCCTTCTTCTAAGATTTCTAGTCATAAAATCCGCAGAGGAAATATAAATTTTCGCCACTTCATCTTCTCCAAAACAGTAGATTCTGTGATGTTCTAAATACCTTCCTACAATAGACATAATACTGATATTTTCTGTACGATCCTTGATGTGGGGAAGAAGACAGCAGATCCCTCGTACGATCATTTTGATTTCCACACCTGCTTGGGAGGCTTCGCTGAGTTTCTCCATTGTCTTTCGGTCCGAGATTGAATTTAACTTTAGACGGATTAAACCTCGTCTGCCCTGTTTTACTTTCTGAATCTCTTCATCCATGAGTTTTTCCAATCCTATATTCATAGAATACGGCGAAACCATGATATGCTCATACTCTCCCTGAAGCTCTCCAATGGCCATATTATTAAAAAACTTCACCGCATCTTTTGCAATGCCCTCATGTGTTGTCATCATGCAGAAATCCGTATAAAGCTTCGCTGTCTTTTCGTTATAGTTCCCGGTAGCTACTTGTGTAATATATTCGTATCCTCTATCTGTATATTTTGTAATCAGGCAGATCTTTGAATGCACTTTATATTCTCCGAAGCCATACAATATCTTGCATCCCGCTTCTTCTAGATAGGTAGACCATTCGATATTATTTTCTTCATCAAATCGTGCCTTAAGCTCCATAAGAGCCGTAACTTCTTTTCCGTTTTCTGCTGCATAAGCCAGCTGCTCCGCTATTTGAGAATGATTGGCTAAACGGTAGATCGTAATTTTAATCGATACAACCTCCGGATCTTCTGCTGCCTCTCTAAGAAGACGGATCATCGGCTCCATGGATTCATATGGATAAGATAGAAATAGATCTTTTTCTTTAACCTGATCCATAACTCTTTTTCTAGGATCAACCATTATGGAAGGTTGAGGTTTAAATGGCGAATTCAGCAAAGGCGCCGAAATTTCGGAAGGAATGGCATCGATCATTCCATAAGCAAATCCCATCGCTAACGGACTCTCGCAGATAAAGAGATTTCTTTCTTTCAGCTCCAGTTCATTTAGTAAATATTTCTGCAGCGACTTGTCTAAAGACCCTTGTACCTCTAACCGAACAGGCTGAAGGCGGTTTCTTTTTTTGATCAGCTCTGTCATGAGCTCTTTGTAATCCGTATCGAAGTCAAAATCTACATCATCCGACTTCACATCTCCATTCCGAGTTACTCGGATAATGCTCTCCGCTTTCACTTCATAATGCTCGAAGATTTTAGAAGCAAACTCATGAACAATTTTTTCAGTTAGAATAAAACGAGTCTCTCCAGAAGATAAAGTGTAAAAACTAGGAAGAACATTTGGAACCGTAACGATCCCTATAAAATCTT
>JAAZME010000339.1 GCA_012798975.1 Gallicola sp. | reverse complement strand
GTAGAAGAATGTCTAACAGATATTCGCTTCCATCTTCTCCGAAGCGTACAAGCTTTACTCTTCCTTTCCTTAAAATAAGCATTCTACCGACTGGATCTCCTTCTTGAAATATGACCTCTTGAGACGAAAAATTTCTTTGTTCGATTAACCTGCTTATTTTATGAACTTCTTTCTCTTTTAAATTCCTAAATATCGGTACGTTTTTTACACAAGTTTGATGTTCGCAACATTGACTGCTCATATTTTCACCTCTTCATTCTTATCTATTATTATATGCCCTTTTCTCTTAAGTTTAAGCAACATAATACTTATATAATATTTTTATATAAAGCTTTTCTAAAATAGAAATAGCATGTAATGGGTATCTATAAAGAAAGAATGTAATAAGGAGAATCAAATTATGATTAAAGTTGAGAAGGATTTCGAAAAACGTTTAATAGAATTTCGCCATCATCTGCATAAATTTCCAGAGCTCTCTTATCATGAATTCAAAACGACAAAAGAGATTATTGGATGGTTTGAAAGATTAGGACTTCCTCCTGTAAATTTAGATCTGGAGACAGGAGCTGTTTTCGATATTGTAGGGGAACATCCAGGTCCAGTAATCGCTCTTCGAGCTGATATCGACGCTCTTCCAATGCAGGAAGACAATGTCTCCCCTTACCGCTCCTCTGTTGACGGTGTTATGCATGCCTGCGGACACGATATGCATACCACAGCCCTTCTAGGCGCAGGAGCACTGCTTCTAAAAAACAGAGATCTTATTAAAGGTACTGTGCGTCTTCTTTTCCAGCCTGCGGAAGAAGTTGCTACTGGAGCGAAATACGTCTGTGAAAAAGGGGCCTTGGATGGCGTAGATGCGATCTTCGGTTTTCATAATATCCCGACCCTTCCCTTGGGAACCATCGGCATTAAATCTGGAGGGCTTATGGCGGGAGTAGATCGTTTCGAAGTTGTATTTCACGGCCGGGGAGGCCATGCAGGAGTACCTCATAAAACTATCGATCCGATTATTATTGCTGCAGAATATGTAACAA
This sequence comes from Gallicola sp., assembly GCA_012798975.1. Lineage (GTDB taxonomy): Bacteria > Bacillota > Clostridia > Tissierellales > Peptoniphilaceae > JBQKLI01. The sequence continues at coordinate 1,097 of JAAZME010000339.1, read as the reverse complement.
ATATCCAGTCTATTATTTCAAGACGGATTAACCTTTTTGATAACGCTGCGATCAGTGTGACTCATATCGAAGGGGGCAGCACCTGGAATATCATTCCAGATCATGCAACTATAGAGGGGACTGTTCGTACATTTCAGAAGGGTTCACGTAAAATCATTCCCCTAATGATGAAAAAATACGCCTACGGGATTGCAGAAGCAAATGACGGCTATGCGGATTTCCACTGGGAAGGACTTCATCCTGTTGTAGATAACGATCCAACATTCCGGAAACCTCTAGAAGATCTGACCCTAGAGCTCGGATATAAACCGGTAGAAGCAAAACCAAGCTCTGGAGGAGAAGATTTTTCCTTCTATCAAGAACAGATCCCGGGATTTTTCGTTTTTATAGGGGTAGAAGGCAGCGAACCTTGGCATTCCCCTATTTATAATATGAAAGACAGCGCTCTTAAAATTGCTGTGGAGTTTTTAGCGAATGTTCCCCTTGCTATCAGCAACCATGAAATGTTCCGAGATAAAATAAATATAGAATAATTGTGTTAAACTTTATGGGTATAATCAGTATTAAGCAATTAATTTTTATAAATAATATAATGAGGTGAACAGAATGAAAAGAATATTAATACCTGTCGATGGAAGCGAGAGAAGTCTCCATTCACTAGACTGGGCCATAACGATACTAGGTCCTCACGAAGCGAGTTTCTATGTCATTACTGTAATGGATAAACAAGACGAAGTCCGCTACGCTGAACAGCACGGAAAAAGAAAACCGATTCCGGAAGAAATTCTTGCTCCTGCAAAGCAGAAACTTCGAGAATACAATTATCATACAGAAGTCCGTTACGGCGCTCCCGGCAAAGAAATCTTAAAATACGCAGAAGAAGCTCAGATAGATCAAATTATCATGACAAAATCCACCAAAAAAGACTGGACCCGAATCATCGGCTCCGTAACTACTTATGTAGTTCAGCACGCAAAACATATTGTAACCATTGTACCGGAGTAAAAAGTCTAAAAAAGAAAGTGTGAAGTGTGAAAGAGTGAGAGAGGGGAGATAGAGTGGAGTTTGTGGTGGAAAATGAAGAATACATTCATTTT
>JAAZME010000235.1 GCA_012798975.1 Gallicola sp. | reverse complement strand
GTCTGGTAGATAAGGCATATCTTCCATAGGAAGGATTCTTGAAACGACACCTTTGTTTCCGTGTCGTCCGCACATCTTATCTCCTACCATGATCTTTCTTTTCGCTGCAACATACACACGGACAACCTGGTTTACACCTGGAGACAATTCATCTCCATTCGCACGGCTGTAAGTTTTAACGTCGACAACAAGACCTGTTTCTCCATGGGGAACTCTCAAAGAAGTATCTCTTACTTCTCTTGCTTTTTCTCCAAAGATTGCTCTCAAAAGTCTTTCTTCTGCAGAAAGTTCTGTTTCTCCTTTTGGAGTTACTTTTCCTACAAGAATATCTCCGCTTGTAACTTCAGCACCCACACGAATAATTCCTCTGTCGTCAAGATCTTTTCTCATCTCTTCGCTGACATTTGGAATATCTTTTGTGATTTCTTCCGGTCCAAGTTTTGTTTCTCTTGCTTCGCTTTCGTGCTCTTCTATATGAACAGATGTTAATACATCGTCGATAACAAGTTTTTCATTTAATAAAATCGCATCCTCGTAGTTGTAACCCTCCCATGTCATGAAGGCAACAAGAAGATTTTTCCCAAGAGCGATTTCTCCGTCGTTTGTACTAGGACCATCTGCAAGAATCTGATTCTCGTGAACATGATCTCCTATTCTTACGATCGGACGCTGGTTAAATGTAGTTCCTTGGTTGGAACGCTTGAATTTTAACACTTTATATCTATGAATTTTTCTATCCTCGTCTGCTGTAACCTGAATTTCGTTTCCGGAAACTTTTGTAACAGTACCTTCCACTCTGGATTTAACCACAACTCCCGAGTCTAATGCAGCTTTATGTTCTACTCCTGTTCCGATGATAGGCGCTTCTGTCTTAAGAAGAGGAACCGCCTGACGCTGCATGTTCGAACCCATCAAGGCACGAGTCGCATCGTCGTTTTCAAGGAATGGAATCATCGCTGTACCAACAGAAACAATCTGCTGCGGGCTAACGTCCATATAGTCTATTTTTTCTCTAGGATAAATATCATTTTCTCCATAGAAACCGCGGCCTGATACTTTTTCATTTATAAATCTGGAATTTTCATCTAAAGGTTCGTTGGCTTGAGCGATAATATAATGATCCTCTACATCTGCAGTAAGATATTCCATAGTATCTGTTACAATACCTGTTTCCTTGTCCACCTTTCTATAAGGGGTCTCTAAGAAACCATATGAATTAATACGTGCATATGTGGTCATAGAAGTAATCAAACCGATATTCGGTCCTTCCGGAGTCTCTATCGGACAGATTCTTCCGTAGTGAGAATCATGAACGTCTCTTACTTCGGCGCCGGCACGGTCTCTGGAAAGACCGCCAGGTCCTAAGGCTGACATTCTTCTTTTATGAGTAAGCTCTGCATGGGGATTCATCTGATCCATGAACTGGGACAACTGTGATGAACCGAAGAATTCTTTTATAGAAGCCACTACAGGGCGGACATTGATTAATCCTTGCGGAGTCGCAAGATCTAAATCTTGGGTCGACATTCTTTCTCTGACAACTCTTTCCATACGGGATAAACCGATACGGAACTGATTTTGAAGAAGTTCTCCAACAGAACGCACTCTTCTGTTTCCTAAATGGTCGATATCATCTACCGTTCCAATTCCTTGGAACAGATTGAATTGATAGCTGACAGCTGCTAGGATATCAGAGTGGGTAATATGAATCGGCGACAACTCTTTTTGTCTCTCGATCATCGCTTTTTTGATGTCTTCCGGTGTATCGAACTCATCTAAAATTTCTGCCATTACCGGATAGTAGATTTTTTGAGATAAATTCAGATCTGAAGTATCAAATTCCAAATCAAAAGCTTCGATATCTACAAAATGATTTCCGATGACTCGTGCAGTCTGGCCTTCCAGCATAACATCCACGCGGTTGATACCGGCATTTTCGATTT
>JAAZME010000259.1 GCA_012798975.1 Gallicola sp. | reverse complement strand
TCTGCCGCTTCGGAGGAATCTTTTCCTTTTATATTTATAGTAACTACCGGTCCCTGGTTTTTTCCTCCGGGGCCGTAGAGAACTACATCCTCTATGTTTTTAAAACCTTCTATCAAAAGGTCTTTCAAATGGTCTTCGTGTTTACGGATATTTTCCAATCCGATTTCTTCTAAAAATTCTGCTCCGGCTCCCATGCCGATAATCCCGGGGCCGTTTTCTGTACCGCTCTCATAGCGGTCCGGAAGAATCTCTGGGGGGTTAAGCTCCAGAGAAAAGCTTCCTGTCCCGCCGATTCGGAAAGGCTTTAAAGAAATGTCTCCTTTTATATAGAGAGCTCCTGTCCCCATGGGTCCGAAAAGTCCTTTATGTCCGGGAAAGCACAATAGGTCCACTGGATCTTCTTTCATATTTATGGGAAGATATCCCAGCCCTTGAGCTGCATCGAGAATGTAATAAATATTCTTTTCTTTTAATATTTTTCCAATCTCTTTATAATCCAAGATGCTGCCCACAAGGTTGCTCATAGCGGTGGTGACGCAGAACTTTGTGTTTTCTTTTATGGCAGCTTCGATCTCTTTTGGATCTACCATGCCGTTTGGTGCTGCTTCGACGATCGTCAGCTCGATGATGCCTTGTTTTTCCAGATAGGTTAAAGGGCGGAGGACTGAATTATGCTCCATGGCCGTTGTGATCACATGATCTCCTTGTTCTGCCAGTCCAAATATCGCCAGATTCAAACTGTCTGTACAGTTTAACGTAAAGATAAGGCTCATAGGATCGTCTCCGCCTATGAACCTTGTTACAGCCATCCTTGCGTTGAAGATCTCTCTGTTCATTCTCATAGAAAGATCATGTCCTGAACGACCCGGGTTTGCTCCGTAGTCTCTCATAGCTTCCGTTATTTTTTCGTAGACTATCTCCGGTTTTGGAAAGGTTGTTGCTGCGTTATCTAAATAAATCATTTTTACTCCATTTTTTCTAATCGAGAATAACAGCTCTCCATGTATTTTGTTTTTAGAGCGTCTATTTCTTCTCTGTATTCATCCATTTTGCTGATGATGTCTTTTTTATAGTCTTCGTCTTTGATGCTCTTAAGATTGATAATAACATTTAATAGTGCCGCTTCTGCACTGGCTGCCAATAATAATGTACTGCAGCCTTGGTCTGTAATGCCGTAGATGTTTCCATACTCTGCAAAGACATCATTTAATTTTAAACCTTCTACGCAAAGCTCGCAAGTTTTAAAAGGAACTTCTAGAGCTGTACGGTATCCTGCTTGGATCTCCTCAGAACGGTGTTTCTTTTCTTCCTCTGTTCCTTTTGGAAGTTTCATAGCGTCAAGAACACCTTGGAAAGAGTTGGCATCTTCGTCGCACATTACAAGAAGTTCGTCTGCGATTTCATTAAGACGGTCGTAGTCTTTTTGGAATCTTTCTTTTACTTCCTCTGGGAATTCTGCATATGCTTTTTTATCCGTAGTTAAGTTCGATACCATCATAGCAAGGGCTGCTCCTAGTGAACCTGTATATCCTACTACAGACCCTCCTCCCGGCATCTCTTTTGATTTTGTCATTTCCAAATATTTTTCTAAAGTCTCTTTTGTAAACATTGTCATCCCTCCATAATATTGATAATTCGCTCTAAGTCTTCGTTGCTGAGATATTCTATCTCGATTTTTCCGCCTTTTCGTTTCGGTGTGATGGTTACTTTCGTTCCGAATACTTCCAGCAGTTTATTTTCAAGATCCTGTTTAAAAGGATCTTCTTTCACAGTTGTTTTTTTACGAGCTGCTTTTTCCATCTCCCGGATATTGATAGTTTTATTTAAAAGTTTATCGAGATACTCCTGTCTTTCTTTTTCATCTTTTATAGACAGAAGTGTTCTTCCCTGGCTGGAAGTGATGTCCCCTTTTCGAAGATGCTCTTTGCTTTTTTCGTCTAGTTTCATGAGACGAAGATTGTTCGCAATATAGGATCTGCTTTTCCCAAGCCGGTCGCTTAGATCCTGCTGGGTATATGTATATTTATCCAGCAGCTGCTGATAGGCTTCTGCTTCTTCTATAGGGTTCAAATCTTCTCTTTGTATATTTTCTATAAGAGAGATTTCTTCTACCGCCTGGTCTTCCAGTTCTTTTACAAGGACCGGGACTTTCTCAAGACCTGCAAGCTTTGCGGCTCGAAATCTTCGCTCCCCTGCGATAATTTCATAGCCTTCCCCCGCTTTTCGAAGGAGAATCGGCTGAAGAACTCCATGTTCCAGGATTGATTCCTTCAAGTTTTCGAGAGCGTCTTTATCAAACTCTTTACGAGGCTGATCCGCACGGGGATGGATCTTCTCTACTTCTATTTCTGAAGAGCTGATCTCTTCTTTTTCTTCTATTTCCGGCAATAATGCCCCAAGACCTTTACCTAAACCTTTTCTTTTAGCCATTATATCACCTTTATTTATTCATTCGAATAACTTCTTTTGCTAGCTTTTCGTAGGATTTTGCACCCTTCGAGCTTTTATCATAATCCAAAATACTTAAACCATGGCTGGGCGCCTCTGCTAAGCGGATATTTCGAGGAATCATCGTTTTAAAGACTTTGTTTTTAAAGTGCTTCTTCACTTCCTCCACCACTTCAAGAGACAGATTATTTCTTCCGTCGAACATGCACATGAGTATCCCTTCGATTTCAAGGGATTTGTTAAGAGATTCTCTTACCAAGGAAATCGTCTCCACCAGCTGGCTTACTCCTTCCAGCGCATAGTACTCGCATTGGATCGGGATAATAACGGAGTCCGCAGCTACAAGAGAATTAATACTAAGGATTCCTAAAGAAGGCGGACAGTCTATAATAATGAAGTCATAATCCAATTCTTCTTTTCTTAAATGATCCCGTAGAATTTTATGCTTGTCGTCTACAGATAACAGCTCCACTTCAAGCCCTGAAAGATCCGCGTTTGACGGCAGAATTTCAACATTTTCCGCTGATGTCTCTTGTTTTACTTCTTCTATCGTTTTCTGGCCGATCATTAAGTCGTAAATAGATCCTTCCAGACTCTGTTTATCTACTCCAAGCCCTGAAGTCGTATTACCCTGAGGGTCCATATCGCATACTAATATTTTCTTTTTTGCCTTGCCTAAGGAAGCAGCTAGATTCACCGCTGTGGTTGTTTTCCCCACGCCTCCCTTTTGATTAAAAATACAGATAATTTTCATAAAGAACCCCCTTCAAAATTATTATAGCATACTCTATGATTTAAAATCATATTTCATGAATTTAAAGTCCTGTTTTATAAGTTCAAATTTCTTTTTTGTTTCATGACCCATTGTTTCACGTGAAACAATCCGAATAGAAATGCTTGTTTTATGTAAATGTTTCACGTGAAAC
>JAAZME010000153.1 GCA_012798975.1 Gallicola sp. | reverse complement strand
ATCTTAGGATATGATACAATTGTGTAATAACTTTATGAAAGAATGGTGAAAAAATGGTTCGAGAAAGTTCAAAATTCACAGATAAATTAGATTTTTTAAAGGCTTCAGAGAGGCTAGAGAGTGTTGCGAAGAAAACGAATATTATATACAGCGAAAAATTTTCGAAACTATATAACAATGAGGTTTATTTAAAACCCGAAAACCTCCAGAAGACCGGGGCTTTTAAAATAAGAGGGGCCTACAACAAGATATCAAAAATGAGTGAGGAAGATAAGGAGAAAGGTATTATCTCTGCATCCGCAGGCAATCATGCTCAAGGAGTTGCTTATTCTGCTAACAAACTAGGCGTAAAGGCGACTATTGTTATGCCGACAACAACTCCTCTTATCAAAGTAGAAGGAACGAAAAAGTACGGTGTTGAAGTGGTGCTTTATGGCGATGTTTACGACGAAGCCTATGGCCATGCTTTAAAACTTTCAGATGAAAGGGGACTTGTTTTTGTCCATCCTTTTGAAGATATTGATGTTATTGAAGGACAAGGAACTATCGGATTGGAAATTCTTCAGCAGCTTCCCAGCTGCGATATTATTATTGTTCCTATAGGGGGCGGAGGACTGATTTCAGGTGTTGCAGTAGCTGCAAAAAGAATGAATCCGAATATAAAGATTATAGGAGCAGAGCCGGAAGGAGCAAGCTGCATGAAGCAGTCTCTTGAAAGCGGAGAAGTTGTTTGTTTAAATACAGTTTCTACCATTGCAGACGGAGTTGCTGTTAAGGAACCTGGAAAGATGACTTACGAAATCGTGAAAGACTATGTTGATGAAATTATTACCGTGTCTGATTATGAAACGATGGAAGCTTTTATCGAAATTATGGAAAGCCATAAGCTGATCGCAGAAAGTTCAGGAGCGCTTCCTCTTGCTGCAGCCCGTAAAATAAAAGAAAAAGGGAAGAAAGTATGCTGTATAGTAAGCGGCGGCAATATAGATATGGTGTCGATTTCTTCTATGGTTCAAAAAGGATTAGTCGCAAAGGGAAGGGTATTCGGCTTTTCAATTCTTCTTCCAGACCGCCCGGGAGAGCTCGTCAATGTTGCGAAAATACTTGCAGAGATGGGGGCGAACGTTATCGAAGTTCAGCATAATCAGTTTAGAACATTAGACCGTCTTCAAGATGTCGTTTTGGAAGTACATGCTGAAGCCAATGGTCATGATCATATTCATAAAATTATCGATTATTTTTATGAAAAAGGCTATCAAGTGAAGATGACATATTAGGAGATAGAATGAATTTAAGGGAATTGTTAGATAAAATCAACTATATAGAGGTTAAAGGAATACTAGATCGAGACATTTCAGATATTACCCATGATTCCAGAAAGGCAGAAAAGGGAACAGCTTTTGCTGCCATAAAGGGAGAAAACAGGGATGGCCATGATTTTATAAAAGGGCTCGTAGAAAAGGGGATAGATATTATTTTTCATCAGGAGGAGTTGAAAGCCTATCCTGATACAGCAACATTTATTAAGCTTGCAGACAGCAGAAAGTATATGGCTGATATTGCGGCTGTCTTAAATGGAAATCCCAGCGAGAAATTTGAGTTGTTTGGTGTAACTGGAACAAACGGAAAAACTTCCACTACCTATTTGATAGATCATCTTTTAACGTCTTATGGAAAAAAAGCAGCAACTATAGGAACAAACGGTGTTAATATTTTTGGAAAAAACGAAAAGATAGAAAACACAACACCAGAATCGCCGGAATTGCAGAAAATCTTTCGTCGTTTTGCTGAAGCCGGAGTAGAAACGGCTGTGATGGAAGTATCCTCTCATGCCTTAGAACTTTTTCGGGTGAGAAAAGCTGATTTTGATTATGGAGTGTTTACAAATCTCACTATGGAGCATTTAGATTTTCATGGGGATATGGAATCTTACTATCAAGCTAAAAAACAACTTTTCTATATGGTTCGCAAAAGTTCAGTGATAAATACCGATGATTCTTACGGCAGGAGATTATACGAGGAATTAAAAAAAGAAGGGGTAAAGGTCCATTCTTTTGGAAAAGAGGGAGATTATGCTATTACAGAATTAGAATTCAAGGATCAATTCTATTCTTTCAAGCTGAGACTTCCAGATAAAAGCATCCATGATATCGAAATCGATACTACAGCACTTTTTCATGTCTATAATACAGCGGGAGCTATTGCCATCTGTTGTGAAGCGGGCGTACCTGTGGACTTCTTAATTGCCTCTGCTAAAAAATTTAAGGGGGCAGAGGGAAGATTCGAGTATGTAGAAAATAGTCTAGGTTTTGATATTGTTATAGACTTTGCCCATACGCCGGATGCATTGAAAAATCTACTTGAGACTTCAAAGTCCCATAGCGGGAAAACAGTGATTGTGTTTGGAGTCAGCGGCGATCGGAGACAAGATATAAGAGAAGAAATGGGCAGGGTTGCAGGAAAGTATGCCGACTACTCTATAATAACAATGGACGATCCTAAAAAAGATACTGTAGAAAACATCAACCGGGATATAGCCAAAGGTCTGGTGTCGGTGTCTGGAAGATACGAATGTATAGAAGATCGGACAGAGGCAGTTAAAAGAGCAATTGATATGTGCGAACCCGGTGATCTGCTCTTTTTTGCTGGAAAAGGCCATGAACGGTTTATGAAAATAGGGGATAAGAAAATTCCTTTCGACGAAAGAGTGATTATACAAGAGTATTTAAAAAATAAATAGTCAATAAAAAAGGTCAATCATCGAGATTGGCCTTTTTTATTTATATAGATCAAAGGGTTCATATTTGGGAGGATGAACAAAACAAAAGATCTATATAAATATAATTATTGACTAGGTATATAATAGCACAATAAACTTTGTTAGTTGTTACATTAGAATGACAAAGAGGTTACAATCTAGTTACATTTCCCTTTGAAATAGAAGTTCTAGAGTCTTTGTTATAAAAAAAGACCAGCCAATCGGCTAGTCTTTGTTTTAAGAAGAATATTGAGAGCCCTCCAAGGACATTCATAAATTCTAATCTGTGAATATTGGTGTTCCACCATTAATATGTATGGTGGAGATGATGGGAGTCGAACCCATGTCCGAAAACAGATCCAAGGGAATTTCTCCGAGCGCAGTTTATTGATCAAGTTTCCCTTTGAATAAGTTCAACAAACAAATCTTATTCTCAGGTAGCTTCTTATACTCCAATAAGCTCGAAGCCCTTCTTATTGGGTTTCCCGCTAATTATGAAATCTCGAAATTGCTGCGGGGAGCAAAGTGAGATTAAAAGCTGCGACTAGGCAGCTAATGCAAAATTATCTTCTGCGTTTAAATTTAGTTGTCCTTTTTTAACGTTTGTAGACGAAAACGGCTCGCTATTCCAAATTCACTATCCCCGTCGAAACCAATGTCATCCCCGTACAGAT
>JAAZME010000188.1 GCA_012798975.1 Gallicola sp. | reverse complement strand
TAAAGAAAATTCTTGTTTTTTCATATTTTAAAAAAGAATCATAAGGAGATTTTATGTTTGGAATTATTTTAAATACAGTAGCCGTTCTACTAGGAGGCTTCTTCGGAATTTTCCTTAAAAAAGTCATATCCTCAAAAGTTATGGACGCCGTCTTTCTTATCGTCGCCGTAACCATCGCCATTATCGGAATACAAGGAGCTGTCAAAGGAGAAGATATGGCCTTCGTATTAATCTGTACCGCCCTTGGAGGACTGATCGGCGAATCTATCGATATCGATAAACGCATCGAAAACACCACCGCTTTTATCAAGTCCAAAATGAAAGATGCAGACAACGAATTTTTCACAAGGGCTATCGAAATTTTCCTCATCCAGTGTACCGGCTCTCTAGCGATCCTCGGTCCTTTAAACGCAGGTCTTCAGGGAAATATGGATATTCTGTTTTTCAAGTCTACCTTGGATTTCACAAGTTCCATTATCTTTGCTTCCATGTACGGAAAAAGCATCTATCTGTCAGGGATTCTTCTTTTCCTCTATCAAGGAGGAATCTTCGCCCTCTCCACCTGGCTTAAACCTCTATTGACAGAACAAGTCATCAGCCAGCTCTCCGTAGTCGGCTCTGTCTTGATCTTCGCCATGGCATTAGACATGCTTGAAATCAAAAAGATAAAAGTAGTGAACTATCTTCCAGCACTGCTCATTCCAGTAGTGTGGTATGGAGTGCAGCTGCTATTTTAATCCTTTTAAAGAATAAAAAAACATGGATACAAAGAAAGAATATCTTCTACCCCTTAAAGATTAGGCTTTGCCTTTAAAACACTCTGATTAAAAAAGTACTCTTCCCCTTCTAAAAAAACATCTTTTGTCTAAAAAGCAAAGCAAATTGAATAATAGTATATCTTGCTCCCCCCGAGAAGTCATGTTATACTAAAGTCAATAATTATATACTATATAAATGAAGGCGATTCCCTTGTTCTTCTCTCATGTACTCTATATGCTAAAACAGTTATATTAACATCCCCGTAATGTAATCATAAGGAGATATTATGAAATCTTTAAAACGAAATATCGTAATAGCTATGATGATGCTACTTATACTCATAACCATTCCAACAGTATCAAAAGCTTATGTTAATTATCGCCATGGCTACTACCATTCCATTGTAAATGTAAATGCCCTGATTTTACAAAGTACAAAATATACAACTCCCTACCGAAATTCCATGGCTGCCTGGAATGGTGCAACTTCTCGCATACGATGGGGAAATGTAAACGCATCTCAAAATGTAATACGTGCTATTGATAATAATACTTATACTTGGTTTGGCATTTATAACGCCTACGATTTAAAGCCAAACGGACGAGCCGGAAGATTTATTATACGAATAAATGACGAAAGAATTCGGGCAAATAACAATTTTCGACAAAGCGTTATTGTTCATGAGATGGGACATGCACTATGCCTTGACCATACTACTTCATCTACTTCCATAATGAGTTATAATCGTGACCGATATCGTATTATTAAACCTAACGCCGATGATGTGAGAGGAGTTAATTATGCGTACTAAATTTTATTTTAGATTTATCCTTTGCTCTTTTCTTGTTATATTAATTACTAGTTGTAATTCTAATAATAAAGCAAAAGGAGCTTTTAATCCAAATACTATCGTTGATTATCCCTATTATAATAATTTAACAGAAGTTCTAGAAGCCAGTACAGACGTAATCCGTGGAACAGTCGTAGAAGATCAAGGTATTAAAGAATATATCCTAGAAGATGATTTAGGTCCGGAATATACTACAAAGCTTCCTTATCACATTTACGTATTAGAGGTGACTGAGACTCTAAAAGGCTCCCTTGCACAAGGGGATAAACTTACCGTTAAAGTAGATAATATCGAGAAAGATAAAAAATTAACCAATGATGGTCTATACTTCTTAGAAGTTTACCAAGATAAGGATGAACCAGCTAGTATAGTAAATCCAATGCAGGGCAATATCCCCATCGAACAAGATCTTCTTAACGTGAACACGGACACAAAACTGTTTTTCAATGAATCTACAATGGCTGAAAGAAGTTCAAGCTCTTCTAAATCTAATCTTACCATTCCTGTAGAAGACGCCTTTTCTGAAATAAAATCATTAACACAGGTTTCAGAAACTCCATCTGTTATCGATTATCCTTAGTTATAATAATTTAACAGAAGCTCTAGAAGCCAGTACAGACGTAATCCGTGGAACAGTCGTAGAAGATCAAGGTAGTAAAGAATATATCCTAGAAGATGATTCAGGTCCGGAGTATACTACAAAGCTTCCTTACCACCTTTACGCATTAGAAGTAACTGAGACTCTAAAAGGCTCCCTTGCTCAAGGGGATAAACTTACCGTTAAAGTAGATAATATCGAGAAAGATAAAAAATTAATCAATGATGGTCTATACTTCTTAGAAGTTTATAAAGATAAGGCTGAACCAGCCAGTTTAATAAACCTGATGCAAAGAAATATTCCTATCGAAGAAGATCTTCTCTTACTTAACGCTGGAAGCACCCCTTTCTTTTCTAACAAACATATTTCTTTTCAAAATGCGGCAAAAGAAATAATAAAATTAAAATAACCTTTTTCATAGGATAATATTTATAGAGAAAAAATATTGCAGGAAAGCGGAAAACACCGCTTTCCTTTTATTTTATTCCGCTTATTCCACAACCCCAACAAAAAAAAGCCCATCTCTTGTTCTTCCCTCTCTCCACTCTTCCCCTCTATGACGCTCT
>JAAZME010000343.1 GCA_012798975.1 Gallicola sp. | reverse complement strand
AGTGCTTTATCGAAATAACGATATTTTAATAAAAGCCCGTTTCTCATCTGTTTCCAAACTTCCCGGCTTATCCTTTCAATTTTTCTCTGTTGTTCATCCATAATTTCTCCTAGAGTTCATAGTCCTCTTCTACAGAGGCATAATTGTTTTTAATATAATTTAATAAAAAAGCAATCATCTTCGGTGAATTTCTGCTTCTTGTATAATCAAGCATTGTCTCGATTTGATCTTTGGATAAAGATTTTATCTCGAGAAGAATTTCTAATCCCCGGCTGTTTTCCCAGTTGATCACTCTTTTGTAGATATTCTTAAAATTCCGGTCGATAAAACGTCGATACTGCTCTTCTCCTTTAGGGTTGATGCTGCAGGGAGATTCCAGTCTAGATAAGGCTACTTGTATCATTTCGTCCCAGTCCCTTACAATGGGAAAAAGACTGTCATAGACTTCAAAATCTACCACTTCTCCTTCTCCATCATAATAGATGCAGTTTAAATAACGGTTTAAATCATCATAGACCATATCCAATGTAGGAAGAAAAAGAGTAATCATAGAGCAGACCCTTTCGTCTTTCAATTCGATAATAAGACGTTTCAGCTCTTTGCACTGTATAAAGGCGTCTTTTTCTATTTTTATAATCTCCCGATGAAGAAACACTTCTTCTACAGAAGATTCTGCAAAAGCTCCTTCTTTAATAATGGCTGCATAGGAAGGCAGATAATAACTTTCTTCTTTCCCGAAATAAAGATATAATGCGATTCCCTCTTTTCCCCTAGCGTATAATGCTCCTTGTTCTACGAAGAAGCGTGGGTTCTCTGGATCTACATAGACTTTATCCAGAAACCGTCCCCCTTCCGGGTTTCTTCTTGTAGATAGTGCATTTTTACCTAAGATCTTCAAGGAAGCAGGGATGTTTATTTCTTTTATTTTTGTCTGATAAAAGGCATAATTTCCTATCTTTTCTACAGTATCCGGTATGCCCGCTTTTTCTAAATTACTATAATAAAATGTATAATTTCCTATTTCTTTGAGTCCCTCGGGAAGGGCAGTTTCTATGAGTTCAGCATGATAAGAAAATATATCATCGGATAAAAAAGCTGTTTTTTCAGGAATTTTGTATTTCGATGGAATGTTTTTTACAAGAAGCAGCAGCCTGTTTCCTGCCTTTTCTCTATAAAAAAGAGCGCTATTGTCTATATAATAATAGGGGTTATTCGAATCTACTGAAAAATCTTCTACCCCTCTTGTATCGATTTCATTTTTACGTATAGTGAAGGCATTTATCCCGATTTTCGCCACATTCTTTGGAACTTTTACTTTCGTTAAACCGGAATCGAAAAAACTTTCATCTCCGATCACCCGAAGGCTGTCAGGAAGTTCTGCAGATTTTAGATTACGGCAGAATTTAAAAGCGGCTTTCCCGATCTTTTCTAGCTTTTTCGGAAAGCAGATCTTTGTGATCTCTGTAGAAAAAAATGCGTAATCATCAATAATCTTTAAACTTTCCGGAAGTTCTATTTCTTTAATTTCAGTAGAGTTCTCAAAGTCATGCTCGCCGATTCTTTCTACACCTTCTTTTATTTTATACGCAGAACATTTCACAAGCAAAGAAAGAAGCTTGTCTCCTTTTTTCGAATAAATCCCCTTTCCGTCGCTTATAAAATACGGGTTATCTTTATCCACAGAAACTTCCTGCAGGCAGCTGCCGTTGAAAGCTCTATTTTTTATTTCCTTTACATTTTTACCGATCATTATCTTCACAGGACAAGAATGGATAAAAAGCATGCCGGGAATATGGGTGAGCTTGTCTGGTATATTCACAATGGATAGATTTCTGCATCCAAAAAAGACATTCTCCGGAAGAGAAGACAAATTTTCAGAAAGATGTATTTCTTTTAAGTTTCTGCAGTTTTTAAAAGCTGCCTCTTCCACTTCTGTTACAGAATCCGGCATCCCTATCTTTTCAAGAAATAGATTACCTTCAAAGGCTCCTGCTCCGATCTTTGCAAGCTTCCGGTTCCTAGAAGTTTTCGGCAGATTAAGTACAGATTCTTCTCCCTTATAAGAAATAAGAGTGCAGTTTCTTTCCCCTGTAAATAAAAATCCATTCTCTTCCCAAGTATCCATATCCTTCACCTCTATAGTAATAGTAACATATATTTATAACGGGTTTTGTAACATTTGAACTCTGTTCTTACAGATAAAGCTGTTAAAAGATTAAGCGTTTTTAAGTGTGGAGTGTGATAGAAAGGAGAGGGGAGTTATTGTAGAAAATAAATAAAGCATTTATTTTCTGATTTAGTGTAAAAGGCAGGATCTTTCTGACTGTAGGGCCGTTAGAAAGCATTCGCTTTAACGATCCCAACTGACTACATGCTTCCTTAATATAATAAAAGGAAAGTGGATCTTTCCCACTTTCCTACTGCAACTTCACCCTAGCACTCTTCCACTACTCTGTTTTTTCACGCTCTGCCTTTTAAGAAAGTCTTTCTTTAAAGTCCTCGTATCCAAATTCTTTCACCTTTTCCAGTTCGCCGGTTTCTCTTTTGTAATATATCGAAGGAAGGGGCATTCCGTTGAAGGTGTTGTTTTTCACCATGGTATAAATCGCCATGTCTTGAAAGCTCAAGATATCTCCTGATTTTAGTTCCTTATCAAAGGAGTATTCCCCGATGATGTCTCCTGCAAGACAAGTCGGTCCGCCGAAACGATAGCTGTACTTTTTCTCCCCTAAAACTCCCGAGTCTTTCAATGGAGGTCTGTAGGGCATCTCCAGTACATCTGGCATATGACAGGCTGCAGAGGTGTCGAGAATTCCGATCTTCGGTTCTCCGTCGATAATATCTAGAACCGTTGTTTCCAACGTTCCAGCATTTAATGCAACAGCCTCTCCCGGTTCCAAATAGACTTCTAGTCCGTATTCTTTTAAATGAAAGATCAGCTCTTTTAACAGGTCCCGATTATAATCTTCTCTTGTAATGTGATGGCCGCCTCCTAGATTAATCCACTTTAAATGATGGAAATATTTCCCGATTTTTTCTTCCACTACCTTTAAAGTATCCCTTAAAGGTTCCGAACCTTGCTCGCAGAGGGTGTGAAAATGAATCCCGTCCACTCTTTTTAATATTTCTTCCTCTATCTGTGAAATAGGAATACCAAGCCTTGATCCTTTCGCACAGGGGTCATAGATCGCAGGGCCATCTTGGGTGGAGAACTCAGGATTGATACGGATTCCAAAGCTTTTGCCTGCTTTCTTTGTTTCTTCTTCGAATTTTTCCAGCTGAGATAAAGAATT